>NZ_JBHYMC010000062.1:0-43134 GCF_042742535.1 Streptomyces sp. NPDC058880 | reverse complement strand
GGGGCCCCCACCGGAGCGATCCGGAGGCGGCCCCTCGGCCGTTCCCGGTCCCGGTGGGGCGGGTGGTGATCCGCCGTTGATCGGCCGTAGAGCCGGGGCGGGGACCATCGGCAGCAAGGGGAACAACGGCTCGAAGGTCACCACCGGTCGAAGCCGCTCCCGGCGGGCCGTACGGCCTCCGGGTCCCTCGGTCCCCGGTACTTGGCCAACCCACGGAAGGTGGACGACGCATGCACGGTGTTACGTCGCTGCAGTCGACGACGGGCTTCGGAGAGCTGCTCAGGGTCCGGCGCGAGCGCGTCGGCCTGACCCAGCAGGTGCTCGCCGATCACGCGACCCTGAGCGTCCGCGCGATCCGGGACATGGAGAGCGGGCGGGTGCAGCGGCCCCGGCAGGAGACGGTCCGGCTGCTGGCCGACGCACTGCGGCTGGAGGGCCAGCACCGGTCGAGCTTCGAGGCGGCGGCGCGCCGCCAGGGGCTCGTGGAGGAGCCGCGCGACGAACCGACCGCGCCGCCGGTCGCCCGCGGCGCGATCGTGGGCCGGGAGCTGGAGGTCGAGGTCCTGACCGACGCCCTCGCCGTCCACGGGGACCGGCTGGTGACCGTGGCGGGCCTCGGCGGGGTCGGCAAGACCCGGCTGGTCCTGGAGGTCGCGAGACGGCTGCACCTCGCCTCACGGTGGTCGGTGCGCTGGATCGACTGCGGCCGGCAGCCGGTGGTCGGGCTCGCCCGGACGGCAGGGGAGCGGCCCACCCTGCTCGTGCTCGACGGAGCCGACGCGGGCGTGGACACGGCCCTGCTGGACGAACTGTTCCACCGCTGCCCCGGCCTGCGGGTGCTGATCACCGCCCGGGTGGCGCAGCCGCTGCCCGGCGGGCAGGTGATCCCGCTCGCCCCGCTGCCCACCCCCGGGCCGGAGCTCGACCACGATCTGGTGGCGCTGACCGAGGTGGGCGCCGTACGGCTGCTGCTCTCGCACCTGCGCCGGCTGCGGCCCGGCTTCCGCCTGGAGCCGGAGGAGGCGCCCGCCGTGGCGTCGATCTGCCGCGAGCTCGACGGTCTGCCCGGGGCGCTGGAGCTGGTGGCGGGCTGGTCGACGGTGCTTTCCCCACGCCAGCTGGTGGCACGGCTCGCGGACGGCCCGTTCCATCTGGCGCCGCCCCCTGCGGGGTTCGGCGGCCGGGCGGACGTGGGGGCGGCGCTCGGGGCCGCGCTGGACCGGCTGACGCTCGGCCAGCGGGACCTGCTGGAGCGGCTCGCGGCCACACCGGGGGACTGGTCGGGCGAGGATGCCGTCGAGCTGAGCGGCCGCCCCCCGCAGGAGTGCCTGGCGGCGGTGCACGAGCTGCTGGCGAGCGGTCTCATCCGCAGCGTCCCGGCCCGCGACGGCGTCCGGTTCACCGTGCTGAACCTGTGTCGGCGCCTGTGCGGGACCGGCGTGTACGCGCAACTCGCGGCCGCGGGGTGAGACCCGGCCGACCGTCCCGTCCCGCGGACGCGTCCGCGTCCGCGGTCCGGCCTGGGCGGATACTGCCCGAATCCTGCCGGGCGAGCTGCCGGTCCGGTACCGGGATCCTTCCTAGCGTTCTGTCCACGGCCGGGCGGGCCCGCCCCCCGGACATCCACCCACCGACACAGAGGGTTTGCGCCGTGGAGCAGCATGCCGTGGAGCAGCACGGAAAGGCCGAGCCGGCCGGTCTGGAGGTCGTCGTGACGACCATGGCCTCGGACTCGCACACCTGGAACCTGGTCTTCCTCCAGCTGCTGCTGGAGGAACTCGGACACCGGGTCACCAACCTGGGCGCCTGTGTGCCGGACGAGCTGCTGGTCGCCGAGTGCCACCGGATCGGACCGGACCTCATCGTCCTGAGCAGTGTCAATGGGCACGGCTTCAACGACGGACTGCGGGTGATCGAGGCGTTGCGCGCCTGCCCCGAACTGGCCTGCACGCCCACCGTGATCGGAGGCAAGCTCGGGATATCCGGTTCCGGCACGTCCGCCCGGCAGCGGGCGCTGATGACGGCGGGTTTCGACGGGGTCTTCGAAGAGGGCGGCTCGGTACTGGACTTCCGGTCGTTCGTCGGCTCGCTGCCCACCGGATCGGGCTCCCGGGCCCTGCCCACCGGGTCGGGGGTGCTGCTGTGACCGGCGCCGCCGGCGCACCGGGCGGTGCCCCGGCCGTGCGCCCGGACGCCACCGCCGCGCTCGCCTCCGGCTTCGGTGCCTTCGTCGCCCGGGCCCGGGCCGCCGGCACCCTGGTGGTCCAGCCCCGGATGGGCATGGCCGATCCGCTGCGGATGCGCGACGGCCTGCGAGCCACCCGGGACGCGGACGCGGTCACGGTCGGCACCGTCACCCTGGACAGCTACACCCGCACCGGCGACCTCGAAGCCGCCCGGCGGGCCCTCGCCGACGGCGTCAGCCTGAACGGCTACCCGATCGCCACGCACCCCGCCGACACCACCCGCGCCGTCCTCAGGGGTGTCGCGGGGGCGCGCTTCCCGGTCCAGGTCCGGCACGGCTCGGCGATGCCGGAGCACATCGTCCGCGCGCTGCTTGCGGTGGGCCTGGACGCCACCGAAGGCGGACCGGTCTCGTACTGTCTGCCCTACAGCCGTACGCCGCTGCGCGAGGCGGTCGCCGCCTGGCAACGCGGCTGCGAGCTGCTGGCCTCGACCCGCGAACACGGTGCCGAGCCGCACCTGGAGACTTTCGGCGGCTGCCTGATGGGGCAGCTCTGTCCGCCGAGCCTGCTGATCGCGGTCAGTGTGCTGGAGGCGCTGTTCTTCCGGCAGCACGGCCTGACCTCCGTCTCGCTCAGCTACGCCCAGCAGGCCGATCCGCGGCAGGACGAGGAAGCGCTCACCGTCCTGGGGAGGCTGGCCGCGGAGTTGCTGCCGGACGTCGACCACCACGTCGTGCTGTACGCCTACATGGGCGTCTTCCCCCGCTCGGTCGGCGGCGCGCGGCTGTTGTTGGAGGACGCGGCCCGGCTGGCGGTGCGGGCCGGTGCCGCCCGGCTGATCGTCAAGACCGTCGCCGAGGCACACCGGATACCGACCGTGGGGGAGAACGTCCGGGCGCTGGAGACGGCCGCTGCGGCCGCTGCCGAAGAGCGCGCCCGCCCGGCGCGAACCGCTGCGGGGCCCGCCCCGCACGGGGCCGACACCGGCATCGAGGCGGAGGCGCGGGCGCTGATCGGGGCGGTGCTGGAGCTGGACGCGGACGTCGGCCGGGCGCTCGTGAGGGCCTTCGCCGCCGGATACCTGGACGTCCCCTACTGCCTGCACCCCGACAACGCCGGCCGGGCCCGGACCTCGCTGGCGCCGGACGGCCGGCTGCTCTGGTCGAGCGTCGGCTCGATGCCGATCGCCGGCCTCGCGGACGGCGGCCCGCGTCCGCCGATCCTCGGCTCAGCCGGGCTGATCTCGGCACTGTCCCACGTCCAGCGGACCTACGACGACCGCGCCGCGGAAGCGTACGCCGTCGGCCCGTCCGCCGCAGCCCGTGCCCCTGAGGCGCTTCGCGCGCCCCCGCCGTCCACTGCCGTACCGCCCCGCACGCCCGTACCGCCGCGTACGACGTCCACGCCATGACGAGAGTTGGGACCGACCACATGACCACCGACGGGCACACGGCCCCTGTCGCGCCGCTCCCCGACCCCGGGCGCCACCTGACCGCCCCGGCCACCCGCAGTGCGCTGCGGATCCAGCACCAACTGCTGTTTGCAGCCAGGGAGTTCCTGCGCGGACGCGGCTTCACCGAGCTGCTCCCGCCGATCATCGGACCGGTCACCGACCCCGGCTCGCGCGGCTCTAAGCAGGTCGACGTCGACTTCTACGGCCACCGCTACAAACTGATGACGAGCGCGATCCTCTACAAGCAGGCATCGCTGCTGGCTTTCGACAAGATCTTCTGCATCGCCCCCAACGTCAGACTGGAGCCGCTGGAGACCGCCGGCACCAGCCGCCACCTGGCCGAGTTCCACCAGCTCGACGTGGAGATGGCCGGCGCGAGCCGCGACGACGCCCTCCGGCTCGTCGAGGAGCTGGTGGTGTACATGGTCGACAGCACGGTCCGCGAGCTGCCGAAGGAGTTCGCGGAACTCGGCCGGGACACTGCCGCGTTCACCGAACTGCTCAAGGGGTCCTTCGGTCGGATGCGGCACGCCGAGGCCGTCTCCGAGCTGCGAGGACTCGGCCACCCGCAGAGCCCGGACGCGGAACTCGACTGGGGCGGCGAGGCGTTGCTCTCGGCGCAGCGGGACCGGCCGTTCTTCGTCACCGACTACCCCAAGGGCTCGCGCGGCTTCTACGACCGGGAGAACCCTGAGCAGCCCGGCCTCCTGAAGAACTTCGACCTGATCGCCGCCGAGGGCTATGGCGAGCTGTGCAGCGGCAGTCAGCGCACCAACGACTACGCGGAGATCGTCACCCGGATGCGGGAGACCGGCGAGAACCCGCAGAAGTACCGCTGGTACCTCGACCTGGTCCGCGAAGGCGTCCCCGGCAGCGCGGGCTTCGGTGTCGGCGTGGAGCGGCTGACTCGCTACGTCGCCGGACTGGACGCCGTCTGGCAGGCCAGCGCCTTCCCGAAGCTGGCCGGGGTGGTGTCACCGTGAGCGACCTCTGCGCGCCCGGCTTCCCCGAGGAGGAGGTGCGGCACCGCGCCCGGGCCGGAGCGGCGGCCGCCTTCCCGCCGCCCGGCGCGTACGGCCGGGTCCTGTTCGGCGCGGAGCACGGAGGGGGCCCCCGGGTGGACGCGGGGCGCGATCTGCTCGACGGGCTCCGGATCACCCCGCCGGTCCTCATGCCGCAGCGGCTCGCCCGGTTGATCGACCTCGGCCGTGAGCCCGACTACCGGGACGTCGAACTGACCACCGAGATAGGCGGGTTCACCTCGTCCCTGCCGGTGTACGTGTCGGCGCTCGGCTCCACACGGGCGGCCGGCGGCGACCTCGGCCTCGCGCTCAGCCGGCAGGCGGGCGCGCTCGGCCTCCCCATGGTGATCGGTGAGAACGTCGTGCCCGTGAACGGCTACGGCAGGCAGGGCGAGGCAGCCGACCGGGCGCTCCTCGGTCGCCTGCGCGCCTACACCGGGCAACTGCCCGACGGACGGGGCGGTGTCGCCGTCCAGCAGTCCACCGAGGACGCCGACGCCGAGGTGTGGAACCTCGTCTACAGCGACCCGGCTGCGTCGCCGCTCCTGGCGTCCGGCCGGCTGGCCTTCGAGCTGAAGCTCGGGCAGGGGGCCAAGCCTGGCCTCGGCGGGATGACCGTCCTGGACGCCGAAGCGGCCACGCGGGTCGGCGACCGGTACGGGCTGGACGACGTGTTCGGGGACGGCCGGGTCCTGCGCTCCAGTACTCCCGGCACCTTCACCGCGGAGATCCTGCGCCAGCAGATCCGGCTCATGCGCAACAACTTCCCCCGCGCCCGGGTGTGGGTGAAGTTGCATCCCGGCCGGGACGTCGCGGAGGCCGCCCGGGTGGCTGCCGAGGCGGGTGCGGACGCCGTCACCGTGGACGGTGCCGAGGGCGGCACCGGCTGGGCCCCCGGGGCCTTCCCGGACCAGGTCGGCCTGCCGCTCGCGGAGTGCCTGCGCCGGCTGGCGGCCGCCGGTCCGCCGCCGTGCCTGCTGGTCTCCGGTCGGATGTGGGAGGGCGGCAGGACGGTGAAGAGCCTGGCGCTCGGCGCCCGCGCGGTGGGCCTGGGACGGGCCGCCCTGCTCGCCACCGCCGAGGATCCGCAGGACGGGCTGATCCGTTTCGCGGAGTGCCTCGCACTGGAACTTCGGCTGCTGATCAGCGCCCTCGGAAAATACGCGCCGGAGGCGCTGGACCGCGACGACGTCTGGTCCCCGGATTTCCCCGGAAATCCTGCCGCCGGATAACCGAAAATGTTTTTCCCGCAGCCCGCCGGGGCGCCCGTGTGCGCTCCGGCGGGCCCTTCCGTCTGCGCATAATGCTGCCCATCGATCCCTCGTCCGGGCGGCAGTTGAAACTGCCGATCGCCTTCCGGGCAATCTGCCGATCGCCTCGGAAATGCGGCCCTATCGTCGAGACGACTACCCGCAGCGTCGTTAATTCATCGGGGTTGGATGATGGAATCTCGCGGTTTTCCCTTCATATCCGTCGCACGCCGGTTCCCGGACCGCCCGGCCCTGAGGCTCGGCGCCCGGACCGTCACCTACCGGGAGCTGGACGAGCTGAGCGGCGCCCTCGCCGCCCGGATCGCTGCCCGGACCGGGCCCGGCGCGACGGTGGCCGTCACCGGCCGGGACCGGCTCGACCACGTGGTCGGCCTGCTCGCCGCGCTCCGGGCCGGCGCCACCTACCTGCCGCTGGACCGGGAAGCGCCCGAGGAGCGCAACCGCTGGATCCGTACGGACGCGGGAGCCGCCCTCGCCTGGGCCGACGGCGAACTGGCCTGGGTCGACGGTGAACGGGGCGGGGCCGACGCCGACGCCGTCGCCGCAGCCGCAGCCGCAGCCGCAGTCGACCCCGATCCGGGGACGGGCGGCCTGCGTTCCGCCGCGGGTTACCTCATCTACACCTCCGGCACCACCGGCCGTCCCAAGGGCGTGCACGTACCCCTCGTCGCGCTGACCGCTCACCTGGCCGCCGCCGTCGAGTGCTTCGGCCTCACCGAGGACGACGTGGTGCTGCACCTCGCCCGCCCCACCGTGGACGTCGCCGTGGAACAGGTGCTCACCACTCTCTCGGCCGGCGCCTGCCTCGTCGTACCGGAGGAGCAACTCCTCGCCCCCGCCGCTCTGCTGGAGCTGCTGGACACCGAGGGGGTCACCGTGGCCAACGTCGCGGCCGGATACTTCCAGGAGGTGGTCGGCGCGCTGCGCGAGGGCGTCCGTCCGCCGCGCGGCCTCCGCCTGATGATCTCCGGCAGCGACCGGCTCCACCCGGCCGCCGCCGAGCGCTGGCGGACGGCCACCGCAGTCCCCCTGCTCAACGCCTACGGCCCGACCGAGACCGTCGTCACCGCCACCGTCCACGAACTGTCCGGCCCGGCCGGCAGCCCGGCCGCCGGCCCGGCCGGCACCGTGCCGATCGGTCGCCCGCTCGGCGGACGCCGCGCGTACGTCCTGGACGACCGGCTGCGGCCGGTGGCGCCCGGCGCCTCCGGTGAGCTGTACCTCGGCGGGCCGGTGCTGGCCTCCGGCTACCACGGCCGCCCCGGTCTGACGGCGGGCCGTTTCGTCGCGGATCCCTTCGCGCCGGAGCCGGGTGCCCGGATGTACCGCACCGGTGACGTGGTCCGGGCGTCCGGCACCTATGCCCCGCTGGAGTTCGTCGGCCGCACGGACCACCAGGTGAAGGTCCGCGGCTACCGGGTGGAGCCCGGGGAGGTCGAACGGGCGCTGGCCGGCCATCCCGCCGTCGCCGCGGCGATCGTCGTGGCCCATCAGGGCCGACTCGCCGCCTACGTGACCGGAACCGGCGCCACCGCTCCCGAACCGGCCGGGCTGCGCGCCCACCTCGCCGAGCTGCTCCCCGAGCACATGGTCCCCGCGACCGTCACGCCGCTGGAGGCCTTCCCGCTGACCGCCGGGGGCAAGGTGGACCGGGCGGCGCTGCCCGAGCCACAGGCCGAGCCGCCCGCCCCGGCCGCCGGCCGGCGCCCGCCCCGCACCCAGGCCGAGCAGCTGATCGCGGCCGTCTGGGCCGATGTGCTCGGCGTGCCCGAGGTCGCCGCCGACGACAACTTCTTCCACCTGGGCGGGGACTCCCTGACAGCGGTGCGCGTGGTCGGCCGCGTCTTCGATGTCTTCGGCATGATCTCCCCGTACACCATCTTCGACGCGCCGACCCTCTCCGAGTTCGCCGCCGCGGTCACCGCCGCCGCGGACGACGGCGAGCGCCCGGCCCTGGAGCGCACCGGCGTCACCGAGGCGCCCCTCGCGGACTTCCAGCGCGGGCTGTGGTTCCTGGACCAGTGGAACCCGGGTGCGCCCACCTACATCGTGCCCTGGGTGTTCCGCTTCGCCGGGCCGGTCGACCCGGAACTGCTTCGCCTCGCCCTGGCCGGCGTGGTCGATCGGCACGAAGCGCTGCGCACCACCTTCGCGCTGGGTGAGGACGGCCCCCGGCAGATCGTCCACCCCTCCGTGGAGCTGCCGTTCACCGTCGTGGAGACCCGCCCCGACGCCGTGGACGGCCTGCTGTCCGAGGCCGCGCTGGTGCCCTTCGACCTGGAGGTCGGCCCGCTGGTCCGCGCACACCTGTACCGCGCGGGCGACACGTCCACCCTGCTGCTGCTCTGCCACCACATCGTCTGGGACGAGGGGTCACTGCCCGTCCTGGAGGCCGAACTGGCCGCACTCTACGAGGCCTTCGCCGCCGGCCGACCCGCAGACCTTCCCGAACTCGCTGTCCAGTACGCCGACTACAGCGCCTGGCAGCACCGGGACGGCACCGGGGAACGGCATCTCGGCCACTGGCGCGAGCACCTGCGCGGCGCGCCCACCGAGCCAGTCCTCTCCACCGACCGGCCGCGTCCCGAACTCCAGTCGTTCCGCGGCGCGTTCCACCGCTTCGCGATGCCCCGGCCGGTCGCCGAGTCCGTGCGGGCCCTGGCCCGCAGCGAGGACGCGACACCGTTCATGGTGCTGCTCGCCGGGCTTGCCCTCACCCTGCACCGGCGGACCGGCCGGCGCGACCTGGTGCTCGGCTCCCCGGTGAGCGTCCGAGGACGAGCCGAACTCGACGCGCTGATTGGCTACTTCGTCAACCTACTGCCGCTGCGCGTGCGGGTCGACGAGGGGATGGACTTCCGCGACCTGGTCCGGCACGTCCGAGAGGTCGCGATCGACGGCTACCGCCACCAGGAGGCGCCGTTCGACGCCATCGCCGGCGCCGTCATGCAGGAGCGCCCCGATGACCGGACCGAGGACCGCAACCCGCTCTGCCAGGTCCTGCTGGAGCTGCACCCGCTGGACGCCCGTCCGCTCACCGTCGGCGGCATCCCCGTCACCCGTGAGCTGCACTCCAACCCGGTCTCCCGCTTCGACCTGTCGATCTCCGTCGACGACCGGGGCACCGACTTCACCGGCCGTTTCGAGTACGACTCCGACCTGTTCGACCCCGCGACGATGGCCGACCTGTGCGAGGCCTGGCTCGGTACCCTCGCCACCGCCGTCGAAGTCCCGGTACACGCGCTCTTCGAGGACCGGGCCGCCCGCGACCCGCAGGCCCTCGCGCTGGTCTGCGGCGAGGACCGCCTCGACTACGGCAGCCTCAACACACGGGCCAACCGCCTCGCCCACCACCTGACCGCTCTGGGCATCGGCCGCGGCGACACGGTCGCCGTCCTCGTCGAGCGCGGACCGGACCTGGTGGTCGCCCTGCTGGCCGCGCTGAAGGCCGGAGCCGCCTACACCCTGCTCGACCCCGATTTCCCGGCGGACCGGCTGGCCGGCGCGGTCGCCGACTGCGCTGCGGGTCTGCTCGTCACCCACCGCGCCGCGAGCCCGCCGTTCCCCGTCACCCGCCACCTCGACCTGGACACCGAGGCCGCCGCCGTCGCTGCCCGTCCCGGCCACGACCCGGACCCGACGGTCACCGGCACGGACCTCGCATGTGTGATGTTCACCTCGGGCTCCACCGGCCGGCCCAAGGGCGTTGCCGTCCCGCACCGCGCCCTGACCACCACCTACCTCGGCCAGGACTACGCCCGCTTCGGACCCGACGAGGTCTGGCTCCAGTGCTCCCCGGTCTCCTGGGACGCCTTCGCCCTGGAGCTGTACGGTGCGCTCGCCTTCGGCGGGGTGTGCGTGCTCCAGCCCGGCCAGCGGCCCGACCCGCAGGCCGTCACCGAGCTCACCCGCCGCCACGGCGTCACCCAGCTCCAGCTGTCCGCCAGCCTGTTCAACTTCCTGCTGGAGGAGTACCCGGAGACCTACGACGACCTCAAGGTGGCTTTCACCGCCGGTGAGCGGGCCTCGGTGACCCACGTCGGCAAGGCGCTCGACCAGTACCCGGACCTGGTCGTCGCCAACGGCTACGGCCCGGTCGAGAGCCTGGGCCTCACCACCTGCCACCGGGCCACCCCCGAGGACGCGGCGGGCGCCTCCATCCCGATCGGCCTCCCGCTGCACGGCAAGGTCGTCCACGTCCTCGACGGGCGGCTGCGTCCCGTCGAGGACGGCACCACCGGCGAGCTGTACGCGGCCGGCGGCGGGCTCGCCCTCGGATACGTCGGCCGACCCGGGCTGACCGCCGAGCGGTTCGTCGCCTCCCCGTTCGGCGCCCCCGGCGAACGCCTCTACCGCACCGGCGACCTGGGCCACCGAACCGCGGAAGGAGTCCTGGAGATCACCGGTCGGATCGACGACCAGGTGAAGATCCGCGGGTTCCGCGTCGAGCCCGGCGAGATCGAGGACGCGCTCACCCGCCATCCGGCCGTGGCGGAGGCCGCCGTCACCGTCCACGAGCCCGCCCCCGGCGACCGCCGGCTCGCCGCGTACGTCACCGTCACCGCCACCGCCACCGCCGCGGCGCATGCGCCCGACCCGGGCGCCCTGCTGGACCACCTCGCGGGGATGCTGCCCGAGCACATGGTGCCGGCCACCCTCGACGTCCTGGACGCGCTGCCGCTCAACCAGAACGGCAAGGTCGACCGCCGCGCCCTGCCGGCCCCGGCCGAGCGCCGCACCGACGCCCCTGGCGAACCACTCGACCCGGGCCAGCGGCTCGTCGCCGACGCCGTCCGCGACGTCCTCAAGCTGGCCGACGACCTCGGCCCGGACGCCGACTTCTTCCGGATCGGCGGCAACTCGCTGGCCGCCGTGCGGGTCGCCATGCGGCTCTCCCAGCAGACCGGCACCCGGGTCCCGCCCCAGGTGGTCTTCCGGGGCCGCACCGTCGCCGCCATCGCCGAACGGCTGGCCGCCCGATGACGCGCCGCCCGGCCCGCAGCCACGCCCGTCCACCCGCCCGTCCGTTCGCCCGTCCACCCGCCCGACCGAAGGGAACGAGGCCGTGAGCCCGTCCGCCGACCTGCCCGCCGCGCCGCCGACCCCCTCGCCGGACGGGCCGTCCGCCCCCACCCCCGCCGGTTCGCCCCGCAGTGCCCCGGTCACCGGACTCCAGCGCGGCCTGTGGTTCCTCGACCGCTGGAATCCGCAGGCCGCCACCTACACCACCCCCTGGACCTACGACGTCACCGGCCCGCTCGACCTCGTGCTGCTCCAGCGGGCCCTCGACGCCGTGAGCGCCCGACACGAGGTGCTGCGCACTGCCTTCGCCCTGCACGCGGACGGCCCGCGCCAGCACGTCCATCCCGCCCTTCCCGTGCACCTCGCCGTCACCGACCTCCGCGGACTGCCCGAACACCAACGCGCGGACCGGGCGAAGCAGTTGATCGCCGAGCGGGCGGGCGAGCCGTTCGACCTGGCCGCCGGGCCACTGCTGCGCGCCGAGGCCTTCCGGCTCGCCGACGACCGCACCACGCTCCTGTTCGTGGTCCACCACATCATCTGGGACGGCTGGTCGGCCGAGCTCTTCGACCACGAACTCGCCGAGCTGTACCGGGCGGCCGCCGAGCACCGGGCCCCCGTCCTGCCCGCGCTCACCACCCAGTACGCCGACTGGGCCGAAGAGGAGCGGCACACCTCCTACGAGGAGCACCTCGCCCACTGGAAGCGGAGCCTGGACGGCGCCCCCACCCTGCTGGAGCTGCCCGGCGACCGGCCCAGGCCCGCCGAGCGCAGCCAGCGCGGCGCCACCGATCCCTTCGACCTCGCCGACGGCACCGCCGCCCGGGTCAGGGAGCTCGCCGAGCAGGAGGGCGTCACCCCGTACACCGTCCAACTCGCGGCGTTCGCACTGCTGATGAGCCGCTGGACCGGGCAGGACGACCTGCTCGTCGGCACCCCGGTCACCATCCGCAACCGTCCCGAACTCGCTGACCTGCTCGGCTACTTCGTCAACCTGCTGCCGCTGCGCGTGCGCCTCGCACCCGACGCGACCTTCCGCGGCCTGCTCGCCGACCTGCAGGACACCGCCTTCGACGCCTTCGGCTATCTCGACGTCCCCTTCGACCAGCTCGTCGACCTGCTCGGTGCCCCGCGCACGCCGCAGCACCCGCCCCTGGTCCAGGTGGTGTTCGGTGCCCACACCGAGGACCCCGCGCCCCTCTCCCTCGGCGCCGGCGTCACCGCCCGCCGAACCGTACGCTCCAACGGCACCAGCAAATTCGACCTCACCTGGTCCGTCTTCGAGGACACCGGCGGCGGCCTGCGCGGCGAAGCCGAGTACAGCACCGACCTGTTCGACGCCGGTACCGTGCGCCGCCTCGCCGCCGACTACGCCGGCCTGCTGGACACCGCCCTCGCCGACCCGGACGCCACCGTGCGCCGGCTCACCTCCGTCGCACCGCCGCACCGCCCCGCACGGCTCGACCCCGGCAACTGCCTGCACCACCTCTTCGAGCGTGCCGCCGACGTCCACGGTGACCGGCCCGCCGTGACCGACGCGCACGGTACCGTCGACTACGCCGAACTCGACCGCCGTGCCAACCGGCTGGCCCACACCCTGCTCGCCCGCGGCGTCCGACCCGGCGACCGGGTCGGCCTGCTGCTGGAGCGCACCGCCGCCGTACCCGCCGCCATCCTGGCCGTCCTCAAGACCGGCGCAGCCTACGTACCGGTCGACCTGGCCGCCCCGGCCGACCGGGCGGCCCTGGTCTTCGGCGACACCGCGGTGACCCTTCTCGTCACCGACCGACCCGACCGGGCCCCGGACGGCCCCTGGCAGACCCTCGACCTGGCCGCGGACGCCGAGGAGATCGCCGGGCACCCGAGCGTCCGGCCTCCCGCGGCCGGCCGCCCCGGCGACCTCGCCTACCTCATCTTCACCTCCGGCTCCACCGGCCGCCCCAAGGGCGTCGCCGTCGCCCACGAGCACGTCAGCCGGCTCCTCGACTCCGGCCGCGACCACTTCGGCTTCGGCCCGGACACGGTCTGGACGCTCTTTCACAGCTACGCCTTCGACTGGACGGTCTGGGAGCTGTGGGGCGCCTTGCTGCACGGCGCCCGCCTGGTCGTCGTACCCCACCTCACCAGCCGCTCGCCCGAGGAGTTCGCCGGCCTGCTCGACGAGGAACGGGTCACGCACCTGTGCCTGACCCCGTCGGCGCTGCGCCAGCTCGAACCGGCCCTGCGCCGCCGCCCCCGCGCCCTGCCCGCCCTGCGGTGGATCATGCTCGGTGGCGAGGCTCTCGACCCCGGGGTGGTCCAGCGCTGGCACGACCTCGACCCGCTGCCGCCCGCCCGCCTCTGCAACCTCTACGGCATCACCGAGACCACCGTCCACGTCACCGTCCACGACGTCGCCGAGGGCGGCGCCGGCTTCGAGCGCAGCCTCGTCGGCGAACCGATGCCGCACCTGACCGCACTCGTCCTGGACGACTGGCTGCGCCCCAGCCCGCCCGGAGTCCCCGGCGAGCTGTACATCGGCGGCGGCAGCCTCGCGCACGGCTACTGGGGGCGCCCCGGCCTCACCGCCGGCCGTTTCGTCGCCGACCCGTACGGTCCGCCCGGCGCCCGCCTCTACCGAACGGGCGACGTCGCCAGGCGGCTGCCCGGCGGCGGGCTGGAGTACGTCGGCAGGGCCGACTTCCAGGTGAAGCTGCGGGGATTCCGCATCGAGCTCGGCGAGATCGAGAACGCCGTCAGCGCGCACCCCGGGGTGGACGCCTGCGTCGTCACCGTGCACGACGATCGGCTCGCCGCGTACCTCACCGGGCGCCCCCCGACCGAGCCCGCGGACCTGCGGGAATTCCTGGGCCGCTCACTGCCCGACTACATGATCCCGGCCAGCTTCACCGTCCTGGAGGGGCTGCCGCTCACCGTCAACGGCAAGGTCGACCGGGCCGTGCTGCCCGACCCCGACCGGGCCGTGCCCGCGGCGGCGGGCCGGCACGTCGAACCGCGCACGCCGGAGGAGGAGCTGTTCGCCGGAGTCTGGACGGAGGTCCTCGGCGTCGGCGGGATCGGCGTCCACGACGACTTCTTCCACCTCGGCGGAGACTCCATCCGCGCCGTCCAGCTCGCCGGCGCCCTGCACGACCGGGGCTGGCAGGTCACCCTGCGGGACGTCTTCAACGCGCCCACCGTCGCCGGACTGCTGCCGCTGGCCCGCCCGGTGGCCGCCGATCCGGCTGCCGGCCGGCCGTTCGCGCTCATCGCCGAGGAGGACCGGGACCTGCTGCCGCCCGGGATCGCCGACGCCTATCCGATGGTCTCGATGCAGCTGTCCATGGTCTTCCACATGGAGGTCGCGGGCGGCACCGACAGCTACCACAACGTCAACTCCTACCGGATCGCCGGCGACCTCGACGAGGGCGCGCTGCGCCGCTCGGTCGAGGAGGCCATGGCCCGGCACGCGGTCCTGCGCACCGGCCTCGACCTCTCCGGCTACGGCGAACCCCTCCAGCTGGTGCACGGCACGCTGCCCGTGCCCGTCGAGTTCGCGGACCTGCGGGCAGCGGCCGCGGCCGAGCAGGACGAACAGGTCCGGGCGGTCTTCGAGCACCACCGGGACCGGCCCTTCGACCTGGCCGAACCGCCGCTCTTCCGGGTCACCGTGCAGCGCCTGGCCGACGACGCCTTCCAGCTCACCATCTCCGAACACCACGCCATCCTCGACGGCTGGAGCTTCACCTCGCTGCTCACCGAGATCCTCGAACGGCACACCGCACTCGCCGCCGATCCGGCCTCCGCGCCGACGCCGCCGCCGCGCACCGCCTTCCGGGACTTCGTCGCCGTGGAACGCGAGGCCGCCGCCGACCCGGGCTCCCTGGCGTACTGGCGGAGCCGGCTCGACGGCGCCACCGGCCAGCTGTGGCCCGGCAGCGAGGACGTCCACGAACTGCCGCGCACCGTCGAGCGGGTGCTGCCCGACGCCCCCGGACAGCTGCGTACGGTCGCCGACGCGCTGGCCGTCCCGGTCAAGTCGGTCGCGCTCGCCGCCCACCTGTACGCGCTGGCCGAGATCACCGGACGTCGGCGGGTCACCACCGGACTGGCGATGAACGGCCGGCTGGAACGGCTCGGCGGGACCGAAGTGTACGGGCTGTTCCTCAACACCGTCCCGCTCGTCGCGGAGCCGGACGGGGAGGACCTGGCCGCGCTGGTACGGCACGTGCACCGCGAAGAGCTGGACATGATGCCGCACCGCCGGGTGCCGTTCGCCCGGCTGGCCCGGATGATGGCCGACACCGCGCTCGACAGCCAGTTCGGCTACCTGCGGTTCCATGCGCTCGGGCGGCTGAGCGCGGCCCGTATCGAGGACGGCCGGATCGGCTGCGAGCCGACGCTGCGGCACGAGCCCAACAGTTTCGCCTTCGGCGCTTCGCTGATCCAGGACCCGGTGTCGCAGCGCGTACTGCTCGCCGTGGACCACCAGCGGGCGGTGGTGGACGACGCCACCGCGAACCGCTTCATCGACGCCTACACCAAGGCCCTGGCCCGCCTGGCGGCTACCGCCTGAGCCCCGTGCCGGGCGGGGGTTCCCGGCCTGCGGCCCGACCCCGTGCCCGCCCGACCCCGTGCCCGCCCGACCCCGTGCCCGCCAGGGCCTCCCGCCCGCGCACCCGGACGTCCGGCTCCCGCCGGGTACCGCCCCGGCGCCGGCGGCTCCGCCCCGCCGGACCGTCCCCGCCCGCGGCGGGCACGGGCGACACCACAGCGCGCCCCATCCCTTTCGCAGCAACCGATCAAAGAGGAGCTCCGCATGACCACCTTCGCCGAGCCGTCCACCGCCACCGCCACTACCCCGGCAGCCGCCGACCTGTCGGCCCGGCTGCGCGCCGTGGTCGCCGCGTACCCCGGCCGGGTCGCCGTCCACGCCGTGGACGGGACTCTCGACTTCGCCGGCCTGGACCGCCGTACCGCAGGCCTGGCCCGTGCCCTGGCGGCGGCCGGGGTCCGGCGCGGCGACCGGGTCGGAGTGCACCTCGCCCGTACCGCCGACCTGCCGGTCGCGCTGCTCGCCGTCTGGCGGGCCGGCGCGGCGTACGTCCCGCTCGACCCCGCCTACCCGGCCGAGCGGATCGCCTTCATGGCCGCGGACGCCCGCCTCGCCGCCGTGGTGAGCACCGATGCCCGGCCTCCCGTACCGGCCGGCGTCCCGGTGCTCCGCCCGGACG
Source organism: Streptomyces sp. NPDC058880 (assembly GCF_042742535.1). NCBI lineage: Bacteria > Bacillati > Actinomycetota > Actinomycetes > Kitasatosporales > Streptomycetaceae > Streptomyces > Streptomyces sp. NPDC058880. Next base: position 26,967 of record NZ_JBHYMC010000062.1, on the reverse strand, counting down.
CCGACGCCGCCGAGGGCTCCGAGGTTCCGTTCGCCCCGCACCCGCTCGACTCCGCCTACGTGATCTACACCTCCGGCTCCACCGGCCGCCCCAAGGGCGTCGAGGTCCCGCACGGCGCCGTCGCGGGACTCGTCGCCGCCTTGGAGGTCAGCGGCGCCTACCGCCCTGAGCCCGGCGTCGTCGCCTGGAACGCCAGCGTCTCCTTCGACGCCTCCGTCCAGCAGTGGGTCCGTATCTGCCGCGGCGACACCCTGGTCGTGATCGACGACACGCAGCGGGCCGAACCGGCCCGCCTCGCACGGCTCCTCGCCGAGCACGACGTCACCGACCTCGACCTGACCCCCTCGCACTGGCACCTGCTCCGCGAGCCGCTGTCCGGCTCCCGCATCCCGCGCCTGTTCATGGGCGGCGAGCCCGTGCCCGCCCGTACCTGGCGCGAACTGGCCGACGCCCGCACCGACGCCCTCAACCTGTACGGGCCCACCGAGTGCACCGTCGACGCGATCACCGCCCCGATCGCCGGCCCCGGCCCGCACCTGGGCGAGCCGCTCCCGGGCGTCCGCGCCTATCTGCTGGACGGCCGCCTCGCCCCGGTGACGGCCGCCGGCGCCGTCGGCGAGCTGTACCTGACCGGCCCCGGCCTCGCGCACGGCTACCCGGGCCACCCGGGCCTGACCGCGAGCCGGTTCACCGCCGACCCGTTCGCGACCGAGCCCGGAGCCCGGATGTACCGCACCGGAGACCAGGCGCGCCGCTCCGCCGACGGCCTGCTGGAGTACGTCGGCCGGGTGGACCGCCAGGTCAAGCTGCGCGGCTTCCGCGTCGAACTCGGCGAGGTCGAGCACGCACTGGGCGCCCTCGACGGAGTCACCGCTGCCGCCGCCTGCCTGCACGAGCCCGCCCCCGGGGACCACCGGCTGGCCGGATTCGTCACCGGTGTCGACCTCCGCCCCGCGGACCTGCTCACCGCGCTGCGCCGCACCCTGCCGGCGCACCTGGTGCCCTCCTCGGTGACCGTCCTGGACGCCCTGCCGCTCACCCCCAACGGCAAGGTCGACCACGCCGCCCTGCCCGCCCCGGCGGCACCCGCAGCCGAGCCGGCCGGGCGGGGCGGAGTGGACGAGCAGGTCGCCGAGGTCTGGCGCACCGTCCTCGGCGTGCCCGACGTCGAGCAGACCGACGACTTCCTCTCCCTCGGCGGCCACTCGCTCGCAGCCCTGCGCGTGGTCCACCTCCTGCGCCGCAAGCTCAACGTCGAGCTCCAGCTCCGCGACCTGCTGGACGCGGCCGACCTGGCCGGATTCACCGCCGCGGTCCGGCGCGCAGCCGAGGCCGGCCCGGCCGCCGCCCGGCCCGCCCTCACCGCCCGTCGGGAGGCCGTCCGATGACCACCGCCCTTCCCGCCGCGCGCACCGCCCGCCCCCGGGTCGAGGGCGACTGGCTCTTCGTCCCCGTGCCCCAACCCCACTGTCCCGTCCGGTTGTTCTGCTTCCCGCACGCCGGCGGCGACGCCACCGCCTACACTCCGCTCGCCCGCGCCCTGGCCCCCGCCGCCGAAGTCTGGGCGCTGCGCCCGCCGGCCCGCGGCGGCCGCAGCCGCCACCCGATGCCGGCCGACTTCGACGCCCTGGTGGCCGCCGTCACCGAGGCGCTGACCCCGCACCTGACGGGCGGAGACGGCGGACGGTTCGCGTTCTACGGCCAGAGCTTCGGCGCGCTGCTCGCCTACGAGGTCGCCCGCGCGCTCCCCGCCGACCGCCGGCCCGAACTGGTCGTCGCCGTGGGGGCGCCCAGCCCCGCCGAATGGAGCGGGCGGGCGTCCAGGGACCTGGACGCGTCCGAACTCCTGCGGCTGACCGGCCTGGAGGAGTCCGTCCGGGCCCATCCGGACCTGGCCGAGCTCGCCCTCGGCGCCATCCGCGCCGACCTCGCCGTCAGTGCCACCTATCGCCACCGGCCGCACGCGCCGATCGGCTCCGCCCTCCACGCGCTGGCCGGGGCCGACGACCCGATGCTCGCCACCACCGGTCTCGCAGGCTGGGCGGCCCACACCCGAGGCGCCTTCAGCCACCGTGTCGTCCCCGGCGGGCACCTGCTCGCCACCGTCGACCGGCCCGGACCGGCCGACCTCCTGATCTCTCTCCTGACCTCTCTCCCGGCGGACCCCCAGGTGCCCGCCGCGCCCCGCCACGCCTCCAGGGAGCAGTGATGCCGACGCCCACCGCCACCGCCGCCGCCACCACCAGTGGTGCCGTCGACCTCACCGACCCCGACCTGTGGGCCCGCCCCGACACCCCGGCCCTGATCGCCGAGCTGCGCCGGGAAGCCCCCGTCCACCGCACCGAGACCGTCGACGACGGCCCGGTCTGGTCGGTGCTCACCTACCGGGAGTCGGCGGACGTGCTGCGCAACGCGGCCGTGTTCAGCTCGGAGTCCGGTTCGTTGCTCGGCTCCGGAGAGGGCAACGTACCGGTCGGATCGGGCCGCATGATGGCCCTCACCGACCCGCCCCGCCATCGCGAACTGCGCGCCCCCGCCAACCCGTTCTTCTCCAAGGGGGGCGTGCGCGGCGCGGCCCGCTCGATCGCCGAACGGGCCGCCGAACTCTTCGACCGGGCCGTCGAGCAGGGCGAGGCGGACCTCGTCGACGTGGTCTCCGCGCTCCCGCTCGCGGTCATGTGCGACCTGCTGGACGTCCCCGAGAAGGACCGCGACATGGTGGTCCGGGTGTGCGACGTGGCTTTCCTCGGCCGCACACCGGAGGAACGGCGCGCCGGTCACCAGAAGCTCATCCCCTACCTGATGCACCAGGTGATGCTGCGCCGCTCCGACCCGCGCGACGACCTGATCTCCATGATGGCCACGTACAAGGTCGGCGGACGGCTGCTGCCGATCGAGGACGTGGTGCTCAACCTGGACAACATCGTGGTCGGCGGCGTCCAGACCGTCCGCCACACGGCCGCCATGGGCCTGCACACCCTCGTCCACCGCCCCGACCTGTGGCGCGCGCTGCAGCGGGGAGAGGTGTCCATGGACTCCGCCGTGGACGAGCTCCTGCGCTGGACCTCGGTGGGGCTGCACACGCTGCGCACCGCCACCCGGGACATCGAGCTGGGTGGCCGGCAGATCCGCCGGGGCGACCGGGTCGCGGTCTGGGTGTGGTCCGCCGACCGGGACCCGGAAGCCTTCGAACACCCCGAGGAGATCCGGCTCGACCGCTCGCCCAACAAACACCTCGCGCTGGGTCTGGGCGCCCACTACTGCATCGGCGCCCCGCTGGCCAAGGCCGAGCTGAGCGCCCTCTACACGGCCGCGCTGGAGAAGGCCGCCGTCATCGAGCCGACCGCGCCCGTCACCTACAACCGCTCGATCATCAACTTCGGCCTGGATCACTTCCCGGTCCGCCTCACCCCCCGCTGAGGGCAGTCCCGCCCCGCACGGGTCCGGCAGTGCCGCAACTGCCGCTCACCTGCCGGAGCTTGTGCCGCTCCCGCGCCTGCGGCGCCCCTACCTTCGACATCGCACCCCAGAGCACCCTCTCACTCTACGGAGACCACCATGAGCAACCCGTTCGAGGACGACAACTCCGGCTACCTGGTCCTGGTCAACGACGAGAACCAGCACTCGCTCTGGCCGGTCTGGATCGACGTGCCGGCCGGCTGGACCACCGTCCACGGCGAGGCCCCCCGCCAGGAGTGCCTCGACTGGATCGAGGCCCACTGGACCGACATCCGCCCGGCGAGCCTGCTGGCCGCCATCGACCAGCGGTGACCGCCGCCATGCCGAACTGGGAACTGAACCCCGGCCGCCCCGCCCTCGCCCATGTGCCCGCCACCGCCGGGCTCGCCGAGGCCTGCGAGTGGCTGCGCGAGAACGAGGCCGCGCTGACCGCCGCCCTCGACGAGCACGGCACGATCTTCCTGCGCGGCCTGCCGGTGGCGCAGGCCGCGGACGTCGCCGCCGTACGCGACGTGCTCATCCCCGAGCCCACCCCGTACCGGGAGAAGGCCACCCCGCGCAGCGACTTCGGCGACGGCGTCTTCTCCTCCACGGACCTGCCGCCCGCCCAGTCCATCCGGATGCACAACGAGAACAGCTACACGCTGACCTTTCCCGGCCGGCTGCTCTTCGCCTGCCTGACCGCCCCCGCGACCGGCGGCGCCACCCCGACCGCCGACGTCCGCAAGGTCCTCGCCGCGCTCCCCGACCACCTGGTCGAACGGGGCCGCAGCACCGGCTGGAGGCTCACCCGCACCTTCTCGGACTACATTTCGCTCGGCTGGCGCACCGCCTTCGGCACCGAGGACCGGGCCGACGTCGAGCGGTACTGCCGGGACAACGGCATTGCCTGGGAGTGGCAGCCGGACGGCAACCTGCGCACCAGCCAGCTGCGTTCGGCCACGATCCACCACCCGCGGACCGGCGAGGAGGTCTGGTTCAACCACCTGGCCTTCTGGAACGAGTGGTCCCTCGACCCGGACATCCGGGAGGCCATGGTCGAGGAGTTCGGACCCGAAGGCCTGCCCTTCAACACCGGCTTCGGCGATGGCGAACCCCTCTCCCGGGAGGACGCGGACGCCCTCAACGCGGCCTACGACGCCGCCACCGTCCGAGAGACCTGGCAGGTGGGCGACGTGATGCTGGTCGACAACGTGCTCTGTGCACACGGCCGCGACCCCTTCGGCGGCGACCGGAAGATCGCCGTCGCCATGGGCCGCCCCGTGGACCTCCTGGACTGCCGGCCCACGGTGCGCCCGACGACCGCAGTCCCCGCCTGAGGCACACCCCGCACACCATCCACGCCGTGACGTGAGCAGAGGAAGCACCGTGATCCCGGTTTCGTACGCACAACAGCGTCTCTGGCTGATCGACCAGATCGAAGGGCCGACCGCGCTCTACAACCTGCCGTTCGCGGTCCGCCTGCGCGGCACGCTCGACACCGAGGCGCTGCGCGCCGCGACGGGTGACGTGGTCGCCCGCCACGAGGCCCTGCGCACGGTGTTTCCGGCGGCCGGGGGAGTTCCGGTGCAGCACGTCCTGCCGTCCGCACAGGCACCGATCGCCTTCGAGACGGTGCACTGCGCACCCGGCGACTACCCCGCCCTGCGGGACCGGGCAGCCGCCCGCACCTTCGATCTGAGTACCGAACTGCCCATCCGGGTCACGGTCTTCTCGCTCGCCCCGGCTCGGCCCGGCGCGGACGAGCCGCCCGCCGAGCACGTGCTGCTCGTCGTCCTCCACCACATCGCCGGCGACGGCTGGTCCCTCGGCCCGCTGCTGCGCGACCTCGCGGACGCCTACGCCGCCCGCCTCGGCGGCGCCGCCCCCGACTGGGAGCCGCTGGCGATCCAGTACGCCGACTACACGCTCTGGCAGCGCGAACTGCTCGGCGACGAAAGCGACCCCGGCAGCATGATGAGCCGCCAGCTCGACCACTGGAGAGGCGTCCTGGCCGGCCTCCCGGAGGAGCTGGAGCTGCCGACGGACCGCCCCCGGCCGCCGGCCCCGACCGGAGCGGCCGACGCCGTGCCGTTCGGCTACGGCCCCGAACTGCACGCCGCACTGGCGGACCTGGCCATCCGGCACCGCGCCACCCTCTTCTCCGTCCTCCAAGCCGGACTCGCCGCACTGTTCACCCGGCTCGGCGCCGGTACGGACATCCCGCTCGGCACCGGTGTCGCCGGCCGCTCCGACGAGGCCCTGAACGACTTGGTCGGCTTCTTCGTCAACACCCTCGTTCTGCGTACCGACACCTCCGCGGACCCGTCCTTCGTCGAACTCCTGCGCCGGACCCGGGAGTCCCAGCTCGACGCCTTCGCCCACCAGGACGTGCCGTTCGAGCGTCTGGTCGAGGAGGTGAACCCGGCCCGAGCCCTCGGCCGCCACCCGCTCTTCCAGACCCTCCTCGTGCTCCAGAACCACGAGGAGGGCGAACTCGCCGGCCTCCCCGGCCTACGGACGCAGCCCGAGGAACTCGGCCTGCGCGTCGCCAAGTTCGACCTCAACATCGGCATCACCGAGCGGCACACCGCCGACGGCGCCCCCGCCGGCCTCACCGGCTCGGCCGAATACGCCACCGACCTCTACGACCGCACCACCGTCACCCTCCTGTTCGAACGCCTCGGCCGACTGCTGGCCGCCGCTGCCGCCGACCCCGAGGCGCCGATCGGCACCCTCGACATCCTCACCCCCGAGGAGCGGGCCCGGCTGCGCGACGAGTGGAACTCCACCGCCTCGCCCGTCCCGACCGGATCGCTGCCGGAACTGTTCGAGGCCCAGGCCGCCCGTACCCCCGACGCGGTCGCGCTCGCCCACGACGGCGGCACCGTCTCCTACGCCGAGCTCGACCACCGTGCCAACCGGCTCGCCCAGCACCTGGCCGCCTGCGGCGTCGGCCCGGAGTCCCCGGTCGCCCTGCTGATGGAACGCTCGGTCGACCTGGTCGTCGCCACCCTGGCCGTGCTCAAGGCCGGCGGCGTCTACGTCCCCATGCACGCGAGCCTGCCACCGGAGCGGATGGCCGCCCTCCTGGCCGACACCGCCGCCCCGGTCCTGCTCACCGACCGCGCCGACCCCGGCTTCCCGCACGAGGCCGTCGTGGTCCGCCCCGGGGACGAGGCCTCCGCCCCGGCCCATGCGCCCGGCGTCCGCGTCCACCCCGACCGGCTCGCCTACGTGATGTTCACCTCCGGCTCCACCGGCACCCCCAAGGGCGTCGCCGTGCGCCACCGCGACGTCGTCGACCTCGCCGCCGACCGTCGCTGGCAGGACGGCCGGCACCGGCGGGTCCTGCTGCACTCCCCGCACGCCTTCGACGCCGCCACCTACGAACTGTGGACGCCGCTGCTGTCCGGCGGCACCGTGGTCGTCGCGCCGCCCGGCAATCTGGACGCAGACACCCTGCACGCCGTCGCCACCCGTCACGGCGTCACCGCCGCCTTCCTCACCAAGGCCCTCTTCGACCTCGTTGCCGAGCAGGCCCCCGAAACCTTCCGCGCCCTGCGGACCGTCTGCACCGGCGGCGAGGCCGCCTCCGGCACCCTCATGCAGCGCGTCCTCGACCACTGCCCCGACCTGCTGCTCGCCCACGTCTACGGCCCGACCGAAGCCACCACCTTCGCCACCCACCACCCCCTCGGCCCCGCCGACCTGACCGGACCCCGGCCGCCGATCGGCGCCCCGCTCGACAACATGCGCGCCCACGTCCTCGACGCCCGGCTCCAGCCCGTCCCGCCCGGCGTCCCCGGAGAGCTGTACGTCGCCGGCGCGGGTCTCGCCCGCGGCTACTGGCGCAGGCCCGCGCTGACCGCCGAACGCTTCGTGGCCGACCCGTACGCACCGGGCGAGCGGATGTACCGCACCGGCGACCTGGTGCGCCGCCGCGCCGACGGCGCGATCGAGTTCCTCGGCCGGATCGACGGCCAGGTCAAGCTGCGCGGCTTCCGCATCGAGCCGGGCGAGATCGAGGCCGTGCTCTCCCGCCACCCCGCCGTCCGCCAGGTCATCGTGGTCCCCCGGGAGGACCGCCCCGGCGACACCCGGCTCGTCGGCTACTGCGCGGTGACCGCCGCCGCACTCGACGGGCAGCACGAACTGGCCGCCGAAATCAAGCAGTTCGCCGCCACCGTGCTGCCCGGCTACATGGTCCCCTCGGCGGTCGTCGTCCTGCCCGCCCTGCCGCTCAACGCCAACGGCAAGGTCGACCGGCGTGCCCTGCCCGCCCCCCGACTCGGAGCCGACACCGCCGGCCGCGCCCCCCGCGACGAGCGCGAACGCGCCCTGTGCACGCTCTTCGGCGACATCCTCGGCATCGACGACATCACCATCGACGACGACTTCTTCGAACTCGGCGGCCACTCCCTGCTGGCAACCCGCCTGGTCGGCCGGGCCCGCACCGAACTGGGCGCCGAACTCGCCATCGGCGACCTCTTCCAGGCCCCCACCGTCGCCGCCCTCGCCGACCGGCTCGCCGCCGACCCGGACCGGCCCGCGCTGTGCGCCGCACCTCGGCCCGAGCACCTGCCCGTCTCCTTCGCCCAGCGCCGGCTGTGGTTCCTGGGGCAGGCCGAAGGTCCCGCCGCCACCTACAACGTCACCCTCGCGCTCCGCCTCAGCGGACCGCTCGACACCGGCGCCCTCGACGGCGCCCTCCACGACGTCGTCGCCCGCCACGAGAGCCTCCGCACCGTCTTCGGCGAACACGACGGCGTCCCCCACCAGCGGATCCTGCCCGCCCCGCCGGCCCCGCTGCTCACCGTCACCGACCGCCCGGTACAGGAGCTCACCGGCCACACCTTCGACCTCGCCGCCGACGTCCCGCTGCACGCCTACCTGCGGCCCGAGGCTCCCGACGAGCACGTACTGCTCCTTGTGATGCACCACATCGCCAGCGACGGATGGTCCCTGAGACCCCTCTTCCGCGACCTCGCCGACGCCTACACCGCCCGGCTCGGCGGCCAGCCGCCCGCGTGGGAGCCGCTGCCGGTCCAGTACGCCGACTACACCCTGTGGCAGTACCGGCTGCTCGGCGCCGACACCGACCCGCAGTCCGCGCTCTCCCGCCAGCTCGACCACTGGCGGCAGGCGCTCGCCGGACTGCCGGACGAACTGCCGCTTCCGCTCGACCGCCCCCGCCCGGCCCTCCCGAGCCACCGCGGTGACGTCGTCCCGCTGGAACTCGACGCGGACCTGCACGCACGCCTGGCCGACCTCGCCACAGCCCACGGGGCCACCCTCTTCATGGTCCTCCAGGCCGCCTACGCCACCCTGCTGCACCGCTTCGGCGCCGGCGAGGACCTACCGATCGGCACGCCGCTGGCCGGCCGCCTCGACCCGGCCCTCGACGACCTGATCGGCTTCTTCGCCAACACCCTGGTGCTGCGCACCGACCTCACCGGCCGGCCCACCTTCGCCGAGCTGCTCGCCCGGGTCCGGGAGGCCGACCTGGCTGCCTACGCGCACCAGGACGTGCCGTTCGAACGGCTCGTCGAGGAGCTCAACCCGGCCCGCACCCTGGCCCGGCACCCCCTCTTCCAGGTGATGATCGCCTTCGACAACACCGCCGGCGGCGGACCCGAGTTCCCGGGCACCCGCACTGCGTACGAGCCGCTCGGCCTGCCCACGACCGCCTTCGACCTCACGCTCAACCTCTCCGAACGCCACCGCCCCGACGGCAGCCCCGGCGGTGTCGAGGGCGGCCTGGAGTTCGCCACCGACCTGTTCGACCGGGCCACCGCCGAACGCCTCGCCGACGCCCTGCTGCGGCTGCTCGCCCAGGCCGCCGAGGACCCGCACCGCCCCGTCGCGGAACTGGACGTCCTGGGCGAGGCCGGCCGCAGCGCGCTGGCCGCGTGGCACGACACCGCCCGGCCGGGCACCGCCGACATCCTCGTCCCCGAGGCGTTCGCCGCCCAGGCCACCGCGACTCCGGACGAGACAGCCCTCGTCTTCGGTGAGACCCGGCTGACCTACGCCGAGCTGGACGCCCGCGCGAACCGCCTCGCCCACGGCCTGGCCGCCGCCGGCGCCGGCCCGGAGGACGTGGTCGCCCTCGCGCTGCCCCGCTCCGCCGACTCCCTGGTCGCCGTACTGGCCGTGCTCAAGGCCGGCGCGGCCTTCCTCCCGCTGGATGCCGACTACCCGGCAGAGCGGATCGCCTACATGCTGGCCGACGCCCGGCCCGCGGCCGTCCTCACGGATGCCGCCTGGCCGCTGCCCGAGGTCCTCGACGGCCTCGCCGGAGCCACGGTCCTGGATGCGGGCGAACAGCACTGGGCCGACCGGCCCGATGACGCACCGCCCCTGCGCGTCACGCCGGCCAACGCCGCCTACGTGATCTACACCTCCGGTTCCACCGGCCGCCCCAAGGGCGTCGTGGTCCGTCACGGCGGTTTCGCCAACCTGTTCGCCTTCCACCGTGACGAGACCATCGCCGCCGCCCTGCGGGCCCACCCGGCGCGCAGGTTCCGCTTCGGCCAGGCCGCCTCGCTCTCCTTCGACACCGCGCTGGAGGCCCTGCTGTGGATGGTCGCCGGGCACGAACTCCACCTGCTCGACGACGACCTGCGTCGTGACGCCGCCGCCATCGTCCGCCACGCCGAACTTACCGGCACCGACGTCCTCGACGTCACCCCCGGCCAGGCCGAGCGCCTGGTCGAGGAGGGACTGCTCGACCGCTGCCCGCCGGCCCTGCTGATGGTCGGCGGCGAAGCCCTCGGCCACAGGCTCTCCGCCACCCTCACCGCCGCCGCGGACACCATCGTGCTCAACATGTACGGCCCCACCGAGTGCACCGTCGACGCCCTCCACCACCGGCTGGCAGGCGACCCGCGCCCGCTCATCGGCCGTCCGCTGCCCAACCTCCGCGCACACGTCCTGGACGCCGGACTGTGGCCCGTCCCGCCCGGCGTCCCCGGCGAGCTCTACCTGAGCGGCGCCGGCCTGGCCCGCGGCTACCTGGGCCGGCCCGCGCTCACCGCGGAGCGGTTCGTCGCCGACCCGTGCGCACCGGGGGAGCGGATGTACCGCACCGGCGACCTCGCCCGGCGCCGTCCGGACGGCAGCGTCGAGTACCTGGGCCGCACCGACCATCAGGTCAAGGTCCGCGGCTTCCGCATCGAGCCCGGCGAGATCGAGACCGTGCTCGCCGCCCACCCCGACGTCCTGCAGGCCGCGGTCCTGCCCCACCAGGACGCCACGGACGCCGCCGCGGGGACCCGGCTGGTCGCCTACGTCGTGACCCGCACCCCGCTGGACGCGGCCGTGCTGCGCGCCCACGCGGCGGCCGCCCTGCCGGGCCACATGGTCCCGGCCGCCTTCGTGGCGCTCGACACGCTCCCGCTCAACGTCAACGGCAAGCTCGACCGGTCCGCGCTGCCCGCCCCGGACTTCGCGGCGGCCGCCGGCGGCCGCTCCGCCCGTACGGCGCGCGAGGAGATCCTCTGCGGCCTGTTCGGCGACGTCCTCGGCCTCACCGGACCGGTCTCCGCCGACGACGACTTCTTCGCCCTCGGCGGCCACTCACTGCTTGCCACCAGACTGCTTAGCCGCGTCCGCGCGGTCCTCGGCGCCGAACTCGGCATCCGGGACGTCTTCGAGGCGCCGACGGTCGCCGGCCTCGCCCAGCGGCTGGACGGCGGCACGGCCCGACTCGCCCTGACCGCGGGCGAGCGCCCCGAACGTCTGCCGCTCTCCTTCGCCCAGCAGCGGCTCTGGCTGATCGACCGGATGGAGGGGCCGAGCGCGCTGTACAACATGCCGTTCGCCCTGCGGCTCGCCGGTCCGCTCGACGCGGACGCGCTCGGACTCGCCCTCGGCGACCTCGTCGCCCGGCACGAGATCCTGCGCACACTGATCGCCGAGCACGACGGCGAACCCCACCAGATCGTCCTCCCCCCGGCCACCGGGGCCCTCCCCGTCGAACGGCGCGACTGCGCACCGGAGTCGGTGGACGCAGAGGTGGACCGGGCCGCCCGCCGCCCCTTCGACCTGGCCGCCGAACCGCCCGTGCGCGTCACCCTGCTGGGGGTCGGCCCGGAAGAACACGTCCTGGTCGTCGCCCTCCACCACATCGTCGGCGACGGCTGGTCGATGGGCCCGCTGCTGCGCGACCTGGCCGACGCCTACGCCGCCCGGCGTGACGGCTCGGCGCCCGGCTGGCAGCCGCTGCCGGTGCAGTACGCGGACTACGCGCTCTGGCAGCGCGAGCTGCTCGGCGACGAGGACGACCCCGACAGCCTGGCCTTCCGCCAACTCGCCCACTGGCGCGCGCACCTCGCCGACCTGCCCGAGGAGCTCACCCTTCCCGTCGACCGGCCGCGCGGAGCCCGCGCCGACCACCGGGGCGACCGGATCGCCCTGCCGCTCGGCGCGGAGCTGCACCGGGCGTTGGCCGGGCTGGCCCGGGAGCACCGCGTCACGATGTTCATGACCTTCCAGGCCGCTCTGGCGGCGCTGCTGACCCGGCTCGGGGCCGGTACCGACGTGCCGATCGGCTCGGTGGTGGCCGGGCGTTCGGATGAGGCGCTGGACGACCTGGTCGGCTTCTTCGTCAACACCCTGGTCCTGCGCACCGACACCTCCGGCGATCCGACCTTCACCGAGCTCCTCGGCCGCGTCCGGGAGACCGGACTCGCCGCCTACGCCCACCAGGACGTGCCCTTCGAGCGTCTCGTGGAGGAACTCAACCCTTCCCGCTCCCTCGCCCGCCACCCGCTCTTCCAGGTGGCGATGGTCCTCCAGTCCAACACCGGCGGCGAGCCGGAACTGGCCGGCCTGCGCACCGAGGCGCTCCCCGCGGACACCGGGGTCGCCAAGTTCGACCTCAACGTCACGCTGGAGGAGTTCTTCGGACCGGACGGCGAGCCCGCCGGACTGGACTGCGCGATCGACTTCGCCACCGACCTCTTCGACCGGGAGACCGCGCAGTCGATCGCGGACCGCTTCGGACGGCTGCTGACCGCGATGGCGGCCCGGCCGGACCTGCGGATCGGCCGGGTGGACCTGCTGACCGAGGGCGAACGCGCCGCACTCCTCGGCGGCTGTCGCCCGCTCCCCGCCGACCAGCCCCTCGTGCCGGCCGCCTTCGCCGCCCAGGTGGCGGCCACACCGGACCTGACGGCCCTCGTCTTCGAGGGGACCCGGCTGACCTACGCCGAGCTGGATGCCCGCGCGAACCGCCTCGCCCACGGCCTGGCCGCCGCCGGGATCGGTCCGGAGGACGTGGTCGCGCTCGCCCTGCCCCGCTCGGCGCAGACGGTGGTCGCCCAGCTCGCCGTGCTCAAGGCCGGCGCGGCGTTCCTCCCGCTGGATGCCGGGTACCCGCTGGAGCGCACCGCCCACATGCTGGCCGACGCCCGCCCCGCGGCCGTCCTCACGAATGCTGCCTGGCCGCTGCCCGAGGCGCTGGACGGCCTCGCCGGAGCCACGGTCCTGGATGCGGGCGAACAGCACTGGGCCGACCGGCCCGACGAGGCACCGCCCCTGCGCGTCACGCCGGCCAACGCCGCCTACGTGATCTACACCTCCGGTTCCACCGGCCGCCCCAAGGGCGTCGTGGTCAGCCACGGTGCGATCGCCGGACTGCTGGCCGCCCACCGGGCGGAGACCTTCGCCGAGCCCGAGCGGACCCACGGCCGGCTGCGCACCGCATTGACGGCCTCGCTCTGCTTCGACGCCTCCTGGAACAGCCTGCTGTGGATGGTCGCCGGCCACGAACTGCACCTGATCGGCGAGGACCTGCGCCGAGACCCCGCCGCGCTGGTCCGTCACCTCCGCACCGAGGGCCTCGACGCCGTCCAGTTCACCCCCACCTACGCCGAACAGCTCATCGCCGAAGGCCTGCTGGATGCACCCGCCCCGCGCGTGGTCCTGCTCGGCGGCGAACCCATCGGCCAGGCCCTGTGGACCCGTCTGCGCGAGGCCCCGGCCACCACCGGCCACAACCTCTACGGACCCACCGAGTGCACCGTCGACACCCTGCTCCAGTCGTACGCCGACTCGGAGCGCCCCACCATGGGACACGCGGTCCTCGGAACCCGCGCACACGTCCTCGACGAGTACCTGAACCCCGTCCCCGCCGGCGTTCCCGGCGAGCTGTACCTGGCCGGGGACAGCCTGGCCCGCGGCTACCTGGGCCGGCCCGCGCTGACGGCGGAGCGGTTCGTCGCCGACCCGTCCGCGCCGGGGGAGCGGATGTACCGCACGGGCGACCTGGTGCGCCGCACCCGCGACGGAGACCTCGAATACCTCGGCCGCACCGACCACCAGGTCAAGATCCGCGGCTTCCGCATCGAACCCGGCGAGATCGAGGAGGAACTGACCCGGCACCCGGCCGTCCGCCAGGCCGTGGTCACCGCGCACGAGAGCGCCGACGGTGACCGCCGCCTGGTCGCCCACTGCGCGGTCACCGCACCCAGCCCCGAACTCGCCCTCGAAGTCAGGCGGTTCACCGCACAGGTGCTACCTGCCCACATGGTTCCGGCAGCGGTCGTCACCCTCGACGCGCTGCCGCTGACCGGCAGCGGCAAGGTCGACCGGCGCGCCCTGCCCGCCCCCGACTTCCAGCTTTTCACGGGCGGCCGGACCGCCCGTACGGCGCGCGAGGAACTCCTCTGCGGCCTGTTCGGCGACGTCCTCGGCGCGACCGGGCAGGTCTCGATCGACGACGACTTCTTCGTCCTCGGCGGGCACTCGCTGCTCGCCATGCAACTGGTCAGCCGAGTCCGCACGGTGTTCGCGGCGGAGATCGGCGTCCGGGACGTCTTCGAGGCGCCGACGGTCGCCGGCCTCGCCCAGCGGCTGGACGGCGGCACGGCCCGACTCGCCCTGACGGCCGGCGAGCGTCCGGACGACCTGCCGCTCTCCTTCGCCCAGCAGCGGCTCTGGCTGATCGACCGGATGGAGGGCCCCAGCGCCCTCTACAACCTCCCGCTCGCCCTGCGGCTCACCGGTCCGCTCGACCCGGACGCGCTCGAACTCGCCCTCGGCGACCTCGTCGCCCGGCACGAGATCCTGCGCACACTGATCGCCGAGCGGGACGGCGAACCCCGCCAGCGGATCCTCCCGCCCGCGGCGGCCCGGATTCCGTTCGACCGTCGCACCGCGCCGCCCGCCGACCCGGCGGCAGCCGTGGCCGAGTGCTCCGCCACCCCCTTCGACCTCTCCGCCGAACTCCCTGTCCGGGCACACCTGTTCCCCCTCACCGCCGAGGAGCACCTCTTCGTCCTCGTCCTCCACCACATCGCGGGCGACGGCTGGTCGATGGGCCCGCTGCTGCGCGACCTGGCCGACGCCTACGCCGCCCGGCGTGACGGCTCGGCGCCCGGCTGGCAGCCGCTGCCGGTGCAGTACGCGGACTACGCGCTCTGGCAGCGCGAGCTGCTCGGCGACGAGGACGACCCCGACAGCCTGGCCTCCCGCCAACTCGCCCACTGGCGCGATGCCCTGGCAGGGCTCCCCGAGGAGCTGGCGCTCCCCGTCGACCGGCCACGGCGCGCCGACAGCAGCCACCGCGGCGACCGCGTGGTCCTGCCGCTCGGCGCGGAGCTGCACCGGGCGTTGGCCGGGCTGGCCCGGGAGCACCGCGTCACGATGTTCATGACCCTGCAGGCCGCTCTGGCGGCGCTGCTGACCCGGCTCGGGGCCGGTACCGACGTGCCGATCGGCTCGGTGGTGGCCGGGCGTTCGGATGAGGCGCTGGACGACCTGGTCGGCTTCTTCGTCAACACCCTGGTCCTGCGCACCGACACCTCCGGCGATCCGACCTTCACCGAGCTCCTCGGCCGCGTCCGGGAGACCCAGCTCGACGCCCACGCCCACCAGGACGTGCCCTTCGAGCGTCTCGTGGAGGAACTCAACCCGGCCCGCTCCCTCGCCCGCCACCCGCTCTTCCAGGTCATGCTGCTGCTCCAGGGCACGGGCGGGGCCGGCGGCCCCGGCGACGGGACGCTCGACCTGGCCGGCCTGCCGGCCACCGTGGAGCCGGTCGGCGGCTGCGCGGCCAAATTCGACCTCTCCATCGCCGTGGGCGAGTCCTTCGGCGCCGACGGCGCGCCCGCCGGGCTGGAGTGCGCGATCGACTTCGCCACCGACCTGTTCGACCGGGAGACCGCAGCGTCCCTCGCCGTCCGCTTCGGCCGGCTACTGACAGCGGTCGCGGCCCGGCCCGACCTGCCCATCGGCGGGGCCGACCTGCTCTCCGCCGAAGAACGCGCCGCACTCGCCCCGACCGGAGCGAAGCTGCCGCCGGTGGTACCGCTGCTGCCCGCCGCCTTCGAGGCCCAGGCGGCCCGCACCCCGGACGAGACCGCCCTGGTCGCCGGCGACACCCGGCTCACCTGGGCCGAGCTGAACGCCCGCGCCAACCACCTCGCCCACCGCCTCGCGGCGGCGGGCGCCGGCCCGGAGACGGTCGTCGCCCTGGCCCTGCCGCGCTCGGCGGAGACCGTGATCGCGCTGCTCGCCGTACTCAAGACCGGAGCGGCCTCGCTCCCCCTGGACGCCGCGTACCCGGCCGACCGGACCGCCGCCATGCTCGCCGACGCCGCACCCGCACTGGCCGTGACCGCCGACGGCTGGCCGCTGCCCGGACTGCTCGCCGGCCTGCCCGTCCTGGCCGCCGTCCCGCAGGACGGGAACGACCACCCCGCCACGGAGAACCCGCAGCCCCGCGCGGCCGCCGCCGACGCCGCCTACGTGATCTACACCTCCGGTTCCACCGGCCGCCCCAAGGGCGTCGTGGTCAGCCACGGTGCGATCGCCGCCCTCCTCGCCTCGCACCGCTGCGCGACCGGCCCGATCGGCGCCACCGAGCGCGAGCACGGCCGCACCCGCGTCGCACTCACCGCCTCCCTCTGCTTCGACGCCTCCTGGGACGGCCTGCTCTGGCTGATCGCCGGCCATGAACTGCACCTGATCGGCGAGGACCTGCGTCGCGACGCCGCCGCCCTGGTCCGCCACCTCCGGGCGGAGTCCGTCGATGTCATCGAGGTGACCCCCTCCTACGCCGAACAGCTCCTGGACGAGGGCCTGCTGGACGCACCCGCCCCGCGCGTGGTCCTGCTCGGCGGCGAAGCCGTCGGCCCGCACCTGTGGACCCGTCTGCGCGAGGCGCCCGCCACCACCGCCCACAACCTCTACGGCCCCACCGAGTCCACCGTCGACGCGCTCACCCAGCCGTTCGCGGCCTCTTCTCGCCCGGCCCTCGGTCGCAGCGTCCTCGGCACCCGCGCGCACGTCCTCGACGAGCACCTGAACCCGGTACCGCCCGGGATTCCCGGCGAGCTGTACCTGGCCGGCACCGGCCTCGCCCGCGGATACCTCGGACGCCCGGCGCTCACCGCCGAACGGTTCGTCGCCGACCCGTCCACGCCGGGGGAGCGGATGTACCGCACCGGCGACCTGGTGCGCCGCACCCGCGACGGAGACCTCGAATACCTCGGCCGCACCGACCACCAGGTCAAGATCCGCGGCTTCCGCATCGAACCCGGCGAGATCGAGCACGCGCTCACCCGCCACCCGCGGATCCTCGCCGCCACGGTGACCGTCCACCACGACGGCGCCGCCGGCCCCCGGCTGGTCGCCCACGTGGTGCCGGACGGCCCCCTCGACCGGGCCGAACTGCGTTCCTTCGCCGCGGAGTCGCTGCCCGGTCACATGATCCCGGCCGCCTTCGTCCCGCTCGACGCGCTGCCCCTGACCGCGAGCGGCAAGGTCGACCGGCAGGCCCTGCCCGCCCCCGACTTCCCCGCCACCCCCACCGGACGGGCGCCCAGGACCCCGCACGAGGAACTGCTCTGCGGCCTCTTCGCCGAGATCCTGGGCCTGCCGGGCCCGGTCTCCATCGACGACGGGTTCTTCGATCTCGGCGGCCACTCCCTCCTCGCGATGAAGCTGCTCGGCCGGATCCGCACCGCACTCGGCGCCGACCCCGGAATGCGGGCGCTGTTCGAAGCCCCCACCGCGGCGGCCCTGGCCCGGCGCCTGGACCGGCACCCGGGCCCGACGGACCCGGCGGGCACCCCTGCCCCGTCCGCCGACGGCGCCTCCGGCTCCGGCAGCGCCCTCGACGTCCTGCTGCCGCTGCGCGCGGGCGGCACCACCGCCCCGCTGTTCTGCGTCCACCCCGCCGCCGGCATCAGCTGGGTCTACTCAGGACTGCTGCGCCACCTCGACCCGGACCGGCCCGTACACGGCCTTCAGGCGCGGGGTCTGCGCGGCGGCTCCCCGTCCTCCGTCACCGAGATCGCCGAGGACTACGTGCGGCAGATCCGGGCCGTCCAGCCGGAGGGGCCGTACCACCTGCTCGGCTGGTCCTTCGGCGCGGTCGTCGCCCAGGCCATGGCCGTCGCCCTCCAGGCGGCGGGCCAGGAGGTCGCCCTGCTCGCGCTCCTCGACGGCCTGCCCGCCGACCCCGCCCGCCGAGCCGCCGACGGCGATCCGTCCTCCGACGGCCCGGTCGACACCCTCGCCGCGCTGCTCGCCTCCCTCGGCCACGACCCGGCCGACGGCCGCGGCCAGGCAGAGCTCACCGCCCTGCTCGGCGAGGCGGCAGCCGTCCTGCCCGACGTCTTCGAGCAGAACGCCAAGCTGATGGCCGAGCACGTGCCCGGCCGCTACCGAGGGGACGCCGTCTTCTTCGGCGCCACCCTGGACAAGCCCGCCGACTGGCCCTACGGCGAGGCCTGGCACCCGTACGTCGACGGCCGCGTCGAGCAGCACCGCATCACCTGCACGCACGGCGCGATGACGCAGCCGGAGCCCGTCGCACGGATCGCCGCCGTGCTCGCCGAGAAGCTGGGAGAGTGACCCGCCATGACCACCGCCTCCGTGAAACCGCCGTCTCCCCCCGAGGGGGACGCGCCGCGGAAGAGCCGCTGGGGCCTCTGGGCGCAGAGCAATTTCCGCAAGCTCTGGATCGGTGAGACGACCAGCGGCCTCGGCACCGCCGTCGGCAACGTCGCGCTCGCCCTGGTGGCCGTCGTCACGCTGGAGGCCTCGCCGTTCATGGTCGGCCTGCTGACCGCCTCCGCCTGGCTGCCGTGGCTCTTCCTTGGACTGCTGGCCGGCGCCTGGGTGGACCGCTGGCCCCGATTGAAGGTCATGCTGGTATGCGACCTGCTGCTGTTCGTGCTGTTCGGCAGCGTGCCGGTGGCGGGCTGGCTGGGCATGCTGACCATGGCCCAGCTGGTGGTGGTGGCAACCCTGGCCGGCGCGGTCAAGGTCTTCCTGTCCACCGCGAACAGCGCCGTGCTGCCGCTGTTGGTCGCCAAGCCCGACCTGCTGGAGGCCAACGTCAAGCTGCGCTCCGGGGACGCGGCGGCGGAAATCGCCGGCCCCGGCCTGGCCGGCCTGATCTCCCAGGCGTTCGGCGCCGTCACCGGACTGCTCGCCGACGCGCTCACCTACTTGGTGGCGGCGGTCTGCGTGGGCTCCATCACGGCGGAGGAGAAGCCCCCGCCGGTCTCCGAACGGCGGGGCATCCTCCGCGAGATCAAAGAGGGCGTCCGCTTCCTGGTGCACGACCCCTACCTGCGCAGCCTGGCGAGCTTCGCGGCGGTCGGCAACCTCGGCCTCAACGGCATCCAGGCCGTGCAGACCGTCTTCCTGGTCCGGAGCGTGGGCGTGACGCCCGGCGGCGTGGGCGCCGTCTTCGCCGTGGTCTCCGTCGGCGGCCTGGCCGGTGCTGCGCTCGCCGGACGGATCGCCCGCCGCTTCGGGACGGCCCGGGGTCTGCTGCTCTGCGAGCTGGTCGGAGCGCCGTTCATCCTCCTGCTGCCGATGGCGGGGGAGCGGTTGCCACTGGCCGTGAGCGCCCTGGCCTGGTCGGTCGCGGTGTGCGGGGTGATCGCCGGAAACGTGATCGCCGGCAGCTTCTACCAGGCCTACTGCCCGCCCGCGATGATCGGCCGGATCCGGGCCAGCGCCTCCACCGTCAACTTCAGCGCCATCCCGGTGGGCGCCCTGCTCGGGGGCTGGCTGGGCGAGCTGCTCGGCGCCCGCACCACCCTCTGGATCATGGCTGGCGTGCTGCTCTCGGCCGGCCTGGTCCTACTGGCCGGCCCGCTCCGTGGCCTGCGCAGCTTCCCCGAGCGTCCCGAGCGGGCCTGACCGGCACCGCTCCCGCCCGCACCTCCCTGCCCCGCACCCCGCGCGTACCCTCCCGGAGCCCCCATGACCCGCACAGCCCGCCCGCGCCGCTTCCTGATGTGCCGTCCGACCCACTTCGAGGTCAGCTACGCGATCAATCCGTGGATGGACCCGACCAAGCCCGTCGACACCGGCCTGGCCGTCGCCCAGTGGGAGCGGCTGTACGGGCTGTACGTCGAACTCGGCCACCGCGTCGATCTGATCGCCCCGCTGCCCGGCCTTCCCGACATGGTCTACGCGGCCAACGGCGCCACCGTCGTCGACGGCCGCGTCCTCGGGGCCCGCTTCCGCAACGCCGAGCGGGCCGCCGAGGGCCCCGCGTACCTGGAGTGGTTCCGGGCGAACGGATTCGCCACCCACGACCCGGTGCACGTCAACGAGGGGGAGGGCGACCTGCTGCTGACCGGAGGCCACCTGCTCGCCGGGCGCGGCTTCCGCAGCGACAGCGCGGGGCATGCGGAGGCGCAGGAGTTCCTCGGCCGCCCGGTGGTCGGCCTGGACCTCGTCGACCCGCGCTTCTACCACCTCGACACCGCGCTCGCGGTGCTCGACGACGACGAAGTCGTCTACTACCCGGGCGCGTTCTCGGCGGGCAGCCGGGAGGTGCTGCGCCGGCTCTTCCCGGATGCGGTGCTCGTGGAGGAGGCGGACGCGGCGGTGTTCGGCCTCAACCTGATGAGCGACGGCCTCAACGTGGTGCTGCCGGCGGCCGCGACCGGCGTCGCGGCCCGGCTGCGCGAGCGGGGCTTCCGGCCGATCGGGGTGGACCTCTCCGAGCTGTTCAAGGGCGGCGGCAGCGTGAAGTGCTGCACCCTGCAGATCCGCGCGGCGGCCTGACCGGGGGCCTGACCGGGGCCCGACCGGCCTCCGTGCGACGCTCCGCCCGGCGCACCGGTCAACGAAGCCGATCGACGCACGGTGCTCCTGCGTCGATCGGCTGTTGAACGCGCCTTGCCATGCTCGTCCCATCAGCCCGGAACACGCCGGGAAGAACCGGAAACCACCTTCCCACCAGGGAAGACGTCCCCCAGGGAGCAGTCATGGCGAACCGCGCGAACAACCACGTTGCCACCTGGGTCTGCCTGGCCGTCGCGGGCCTCGGCCTCGGCACCCTGATCGCCCTGGGCGCGTCCGGCGCGGCGATGGCCGACGACACCAGCGGCAGCGGGCAGGGCGGCGGCACCGTCAGCACCCAGCAGGCCCCGGCGCCCTCCCCCTCCCCGTCCGACGACAAGGACTGGAACAGCACCGGCTCCTGACCCCGGCCACCGGCGGCCCCGCCCGACCGGGGGCCTCCTAGGCCTCCAGCCCACAGGGTTCGGCCAGGGCCGGCGCCGACTCCTCCAGCAGGCAGGCCACCTCGGCCGCCTCCGGAAGACCCAGCCGGCAGAAGATCTCGTACGCCTGCCGCAACCGCCGCCCGGCCTCCGCCCCGCGCCCCAGGTCCGCCAGCGAGCGGCCCAGCACCACCAGCGCCTGGGCCTGGTCCCGCTCCGCCCCCAGCTCCTCGCAGAGCAGCAGCGCCCGCCCGGCGTGGTCGAGTGCCTCGTCGGCCCGGCCGAGCGAGCGCAGACTGTCCGCCAGCCGGTAGCGCGCGTGCGCGGCCCGGTCCCGCAGCCCCGCTCCCGTCGCCACCGCCAGGCACTCCCGGAACCAGGTCACCGCCTCCTCGTGCCGCCCGAGCCCGTGCAGCGCCAGGCCCAGCACGTACAGGGTGTACGCACGCCCCGGATCGTCCTGCCGGGTCCGCAGCTCGGCGAGCACCTCGTGACAGATCTCCACTGCCTCGTCCGCCCGCCCGCTGCGCACCCGCGCCAGCGCGGCGTTCACGGTCGTCACCAGGGCGCCGGAGCGGTGGCCGAGTTCGTTGGCCAGCAGCAGCGCCTCGTCGTAGTGGTCGACCGCCTCGTCGTAGCGGCTGAGGAACTGGCAGATCAGTCCGAGGTCGTTGAGCGCCTGGCGGAGGATCACGGTGTCGCCGGCGGTCCGTGCCGCGTCCACCGCCCGGCGCGCGGCCGCCTCGGCGGCGTCCAGCCGGGTCGCCGCCAGGGCGACGTTCCCGCGCAGGAAGTGCGCACGTCCGGCGGCCCGTACGTCGCCGTGCCGCGTCGCCGCCTCGGCCAGCGCGTCGGCGGTGGCGGCGAGTTGCCGACTTGGTGGGGTGAGCACGAACGGGGTGAGCGCGATCAGCAGGTCGATCGCGGCGCGCAGCGCTGACGTGCGGAAGCCGTCCGGGGCCGTGCCCGCCGTGCCGTCCGCCGGTCCCGCGTCGGCTGCGACCTGGGCCGCCAGCGCCACCGCACCTGCACGCTCCGCCCCCGTCCACTCCCGGGCCGCGTCCCACCCGCTCAGCGGCACCCCCGGCGACCTTGCCGGTCCCAGCGCGCCCGCCGCCGGATCACCGGGAACCGCGTGCTGGAAAGCGGTGCAGGCCGTGGCCAGCAGGTGGTCCAACAACCGGTCGCGGGCCGCAACCGCCTCCCCGCAGTCCATCGCACCGCCCGCCGCGGCAGGGGGGTCCGCCTCCGGAACCGGGCGCCGCCGGGCGAAGGCGCGCAGCAGGTCGTGGTAGCGGTAGCGCCCGGGGAACGGCGACTCCACCATCGCCACGTCCACCAGAGCCTCCAGCAGGTCCTCGGCGTCGTACTCGTCGAGATCGAGGAGAGCGGCGGCGGCCGGCAGCCCGATGTCCGGCCCGTCGACGGACGCGACGAGCCGGAACGCCCGGGCCTGCTCGGCGGTGAGCTGCCGGTAGCCCAGTTCGAAGGCGGCGGCCACCGCGAGGTCGCCGATCCGCAGCTCGTCGATCCGCCGCCGTTCCACCTGGAGCCGGCGGCTGAGCGTCTCCACCGTCCACCCGGGGCGGGCCGCGAGCCGCGCGGCCACGATCCGGACCGCCAGCGGCAGGTGTCCGCAGGCCACCACCAACTCCAGCGCCGCGTCGCGTTCGGCGGCGAGCCGGTCCGCCCCGATGGTGCGGCCGAGCAGGTCCAGGGCCTCGGACGGGTGGAACACGTCCAGGTCGACGTGGACGGTGGCGGGTAGCCCGGCCGGCCGGGTCCGCCCGGTGGTGAGGACCGCGCAGCCGACCGCGCCCGGCAGGAGCGGGCGGATCTGCGCGGTGTCCTTGGCATTGTCGAGCACCACCAGCAGCCGCCGCCCGTCCACGACGGACCGGAACAGCGCCGAGCGGGCGTCCAGCCCGTCGGGCACCGCGTCGCCGGGCACCCCGAGTGCCACGAGGAAGCCGCTGAGCACCGCTTCGGGGTCGGCGGGCACCGGATCGGAGCCGCGCAGGTCGACGTAGAGCTGGCCGTCCGGATAGGACGCACGGACGCGGTGCGCCACGTGCAGGGCCAGCGCCGTCTTGCCGACGCCGCCCATCCCGACGACGGTGGCGATCACCAGTGCCTGTGCCGAGGGCGTGCCGAGTGCCTCGTCCAGCACCCGGACCGGCGCGGTGCGCCCGGTGAAGTCGGCGGCGTCCGGCGGGAGCTGGGCCGGTCTCGGAGGGGCGGGCGCCGGTCTGGGCGCAGCCTCCTGGGCCTTCTTCTCCTCGTGCCGGTCCGGTGCGGCCGCCCGGGGACCGGACCCGTGCCCGGCGCCGTCTTCGGCGCCGGCGCTCTCCCGGGCCGGCTCCGGCGATCGCCCGAGCTGTTCCCCGGGGGCCGCCGCGACCGGATCCGGGGCGGCCAGCGACGGATCGCCCTCCAGGATCCTGCGGTGCAGGTGCTCCAGCTCCGAGCCCGGTGCGACGCCCAGTTCCGCGAGGAAGAGCTGCCGCACCCCGCGGTACACCGCCAGCGCGTCGGCCTGCCGTCCGGCCTGGTACAGCGCCCGCATCAGCAGCTCGTACGCCCGCTCGTGCAGCGGGTGCTCCGTGGTCAGGGCGGTCAGCTCGGGGATGCAGCGTGCATAGCGGCCGAGCGTCAGGTCCAGCCCGATGCGCTCCTCCAGCAACGTCAGCCGCAGTTCCTCCAGCCGCTGCCGGTGCCGTTCCGCGAACGGGCCCGGTACGCCGGCCAACGGCTCGCCCTGCCACAGTTCCAGCGCCCGGTTGAGCAGGTCCCGGGCGCGCAGTGGATCGGTCCGCGCGGTGCGCTCCGCCTCGGCGGCCAGCGACTCCGCCTCCGCGGCGTCGACCGCGAGCTTCGGCAGCACCAGCCGGTAGCCGTCCCCCATCGACACCAGCACGCTCGACGCGGGCCGGTCGTTCCCGGCCGTGTCCCCCGCGCCGTCACCGGCCCCGGCGTCCAGCACCTTGCGCCACCGCCACGCGTAGGTGCGCACGGTGGTCATCGCCGCGCCCGGCGGTTCCTCGCCCCACAGCGCCGAGATGAGCTCGGTGGCGCTGGCCGAGTGCCCAGGCCGCAACAGGAGGACGGCCAGCATCGCCTGCTGCTGCGGACTGCCTGTCTTGAGTGCGGTACCGCCCCGGTGAGCCCGCAACAGACCGAGTAATGAGAAACGCAGATCGCCCAAGTCCTGCCCCCAGCCCCAGAACACGGTGCCCGCCCCCGCTCGGCGCCCATGTCTCGATTTGTGTCACCTATTAACCACAGCGTCGCCCACGGTGTCGAGAGTCCGTTGAGCCTGTGGTGATCAGGCGTTGAACCTTGCGATACAGAATCGCACCGTGCCGCGGGCACGCCGGAGACCGTCCGGGCACCGCGCCCGCCCCCCTAGGCCGCCGGTGGCGCCGGGCCCGACCCTACATTCGGAGGCGGACGTCCGTGAACACCCCATTGCTGTACAGATTGCTCGGCGCCGATCCCGAGGCCGGGCCGGCGGAACTGCTGCACCGTGCCCGAGCCGGCCGTCACCTTCCCCACCTGGTGCTCTCCGCCCTGGACCGCGAGGGGGTCCGGATGGGCGGGCCGGCCCGTGCAGAGCTGGGCCGGGCCCGCGACCGGGCCGACCACTACGTCCGGCTGGCCGAGGGCCTCGCCTGCTCCACGGGGGTGCGCGCCATCCGGGGCCTCCCGCTCGCCGGGTACTACCCGGCCGGTCTCCTGCGCCCGCTGGACACCCTCGACCTGGTCGCCCCCGACGAGGCCGCGCTCTGGCAGGCGGTCGTCCGCCTGGTCACCGACCACCCGGTGGAGCACATCGGCGTCTCCCTGCTCGGCGAGCGCCCCCACCACACCGCCGTCACGGTCCACTGGCCGGCCGAGGACCCCCTCGTCGATCCCTGGTACCGGGTGCACCTGTCCACCGCCGCGCTGCCGGGCGACGGCGACGCGGTGCCCGTACGGCCGTACCTGGTCGCCGACGCGCACGTGGAGTGCCTCATCGCCCTGGCCGAGTCCCGCCTCGGCGGGCCCGCGCTGCCGCCCGACCCCCTCACGCTTTTCGACGTCGCGGTCCTTGCCGGCCGGCCGTTCGAGGCGGCCGAGACCGCCGCCGTCCTTGCCGCCTACCGCCTGGCGCCCGAGGCCGCGGACCTCCTCGACCGCGCCGCCGAGCACCTACCGCTGGGCCCGCTCGCCACGGTCCGTGCCGCGCTCGTCCCCGCGCTGGCCGCCGAGCACCGGCGCCGCAGCGAGGACCCCGCCGGCTCCCGACCGGCCCGGACCCGGCACGGCGCGCTGCTCCGGCGCACCGTCATCCGGCACTCCTGGGCCGAGGCCCGACTCCTCACCCCCAGCCCCGGCACCTCCCTCCTGCTCACCCCCGTCGCGGACTACCTGCTCACGCCGGCCGCCGGAGCCGTGGCCGAGCCGGCCACCCGCAGCGCCGCCCTGGATGCCCTCCACTCCTGGGACACGCTCTGCTGAGGGTGGGGAATTCTGTATTCCGCATGGCGCGCGCCCGCACCCTCCGGGATTCCCACCTGTGGCCTTCCTTACTATTCCGAACAGATCCACCCGTTCCGCTAGCATGTTCGAGCGAACAATGATCAGGTTGACATGTGAACATCGGCTGAAAAATTGATATCTGCGGAAAAGCAAACGATTTCGCGAAAAGGCGGAGCCGAGTCCGCCGCACGGCGGCGGCCACATGTCGTGCTGTGGGGCGCGGTGGGTGCGGTGGCCCTCGCATTCCTCGTCGCACTGGAGATCGCCGCACGCCACTACGGCGTGCGGGGGCCGATCGCCGACCAGGCGCGGGAGGTGCTGTTCGCCCCGAAGTCGGGGACGGTGCTCTACGCAGGCATGGCCCTGATGCTGGTGGTGCTCACCTGGCGGCAGCGGTGGATCGCGATCGGGGCCGCGGTCGGCATCGACCTCGTCTTCTGGCTCGTGCGCCGGGCGGTCGACGCCGAGATGATGTACGGCAACGGCGCCCTCCTGGTCACCCTGGCCTGTGCCGTCGTCGCGCTCACGCGACGCACCGGCCGTGAACGGACGCTGCTGCTGCAGGGCGTCGGCCTGGCCCTGCTGCTGGTCACCGGCCGCAAGACGGGCTACACCTGGCTGCTGATCACCTCGAAGACCCGTCCGAGCGTGCTCGACCCGTACGTGGCGACCGCCGACCAGGCACTGGGCAACCCGTCCTGGGTGGCGGGCCGGATCGTCGAGGCCACCGGCGTCGTCGGCTTCCGCGTCCTCGAATTCGTCTACATCCAGCTGGCGGTGATGGCGGTCGTCGTCGCGCTCTACCAGCTGCGCAACGTGGCGGTCGAGCGCCGCTTCCCGCGCCACCACCTGGTGCGCACCTTCCTCGCCATCGGGCTGCTCGGACCGGGAATCTACATGGTCTTCCCGGTGGTCGGGCCGATCTTCGCGTACGGTGCCGACGGCGGCCCGTGGGCGCTGGCGGAACTCTGGCCCAACACTCCGCCGCCGATCACCGTCCCGCAGCCGATTCCGTTCGACGAGTTCACCCCGCGCAACTGCATGCCCAGCCTGCACACGGCCTGGGCCACGGCGATCTTCATCCACTCCCGCAAGGCCCCGCGGGCGCTCCGCTGGGCGGGAACGTTCTGGCTGATCGCGACGCTCGGCGCAACGCTGGGATTCGGCTACCACTACGGCGCGGACATCGTCGCCGGTGTCGTGTTCACCCTCACGATCGATGCCGGGCTGCGCACCCTCGACCACGGCCGGGACCGCAGGGGCGTCCGGCTGGTGGCCCACGGCGCCGCGGTCTTCGCCGGGCTCCTGCTGTCCTACCGCTTCCTGTCGACGGAGATGGCGGCGCACCCGTGGGTCTCCGGCCCGCTGGTCGTCCTGGCCATGGTCTCGGTGATCTACGCCTACGTCCGCACCACCGGGCGGTGGGACCGTCCGGCCGCGGAGGTGCACATGCCGCAGCAGCGCCGCGAATCGCAGCCCGAACTGGTCTGAGAGCGCCGAGCCGCGCCCCGCTCCTGCGGGG
>NZ_JBHYMC010000061.1:0-44776 GCF_042742535.1 Streptomyces sp. NPDC058880 | reverse complement strand
CGCCCCGGCTGTCGGGCCCCAACCTCCACCCGTTTTGCGGGCGGGGGGGGGGCGGGGGGGGGGGGCGCCGCGGGGCCCCCCGGTCCCAGCTCGGCCACGAGCGGGCCGAGGGTCTGCGGGCCACGGGCGTTGGCGAGGACCACGTGGTGGCCCGCCGCCACGAGGATCCTCGCGAGGACCGTGCCGATCCGCCCGGTGCCGATGATGCCTGTCCGCATTGACGCTCCTCGGGAAGGGGTGCTGTCCGTGTCCGGTCGGGCCTTCTCAGTCCATGCCGATCCAGACCGACTTGGTCTGGGTGTAGCTCTCCAGGGATTCGGGTCCGCACTCGCGCCCGAATCCGGAGGCCTTGTAGCCGCCGTAGGGCACCGCGGGGTCGTACTGGTTGTAGCAGTTGACCCAGACCGTGCCGGCCTTGATCTGCGAGGCGACACGGTGGGCGCGGCGCAGGTCCTTGGTGTGGACGCCGGCGGCCAGGCCGTACGCGCTGTCGTTGGCGATGCGCACGGCGTCCTCCTCCGTGTCGAAGGGGATGATCGACAGGACCGGGCCGAAGATCTCCTCCTGGGCGATGCGCATCCCGTTGTCGACGCCGGTGAAGACGGTCGGGAGGAAGTACAGTCCCTCGGCGGAGGCGCCCTCGGGAGTCCACCCGGTGCCGCCGGTCCGCAGCACCGCCCCCTCCTTCTCGCCGATCTCGATGTACGAGCTGACCTTGTCGAACTGGCCGCGGTGGGCGAGGGGGCCGAAGAGCGTGGCCGGGTCGCGGGGGTCGCCGGGCCGGAGGGCGGCTGCCCGGCTCACAAGGCGTTCCACCAGCTCGTCGTGGATGGGGCGCTGGAGCAGCAGCCGGGATCCGGCGGTGCAGATCTCGCCCTTGTTGTAGTAGATGCCGAAGAAGGCGAGTTCCTCGGCGGTGTCGAGGTCGGCGTCGGCGAAGACGATGTTGGCGGACTTGCCGCCGAGCTCCATCGTGACCTTCTTCAGGGTGCCGGCCGCCCTGCGGATGATCGACTGGCCGACGACGGTCGAGCCGGTGAAGGCGATCTTGTCGATGCCGGGGTGGTCGGTGAGCGTCTCCCCCAGCTCCACGCCGGGGCCGGTGACCACGTTCAACACCCCGTCGGGGATCTCCGCTTCCTGGAAGAGCTCGGCGATCTTCAGCGCGGTGAGGGGGGTGGCCGGGGAGGGCTTGTGGACGACCGTGTTGCCCGCCGCCAGTGCCGGCGCGATCTTCGTCATCGACAGCAGCAGCGGAAAGTTGAACGGGGTGATCGCGCAGACCACACCGAGCGGTTCGCGCAGGGTGTAGGCGAGCTGACCGCCGGCCGGGGCGCGCGAGGAGCCGTCGACGCGGGTCACCGCCCCGGCGTAGTAGTGCATGAGCTGGGCGGCCATGGGGGCGTCGACCGTGCTGGAGAAGGCGAACGGCTTGCCCATGTCCATGGTCTCCAGCAGGGCGATCTCCTCCAGGTCGCGCTCGATGAGCTCACCGACCCGGTTCAGCCGCAGTGCCCGCTCCTGGGCGGACAGTCTGCTCCACGGACCTTCCTCGTACGCCGTGCGGGCGGCGGCGACGGCTGCGTCGGCGTCGGCCGCGGCGGCCTGCGCGACGGGCACGATCTCCTGTCCGTCGACGGGGCTGACGTCCGGCTCGGTCCGGCCGTCCCGGGCCGGTACCCACGTGCCGCCGATGAAGAGCTTCCCGGGGTTGGCGAGGGGCGGGCCGCTCAGCTCACGCTTGGTCATGGCTGCCTTCCGGTGTCGGATGCGGGGCGGGGGAGGGTGTGTCCGGCGGATCCGGGCCCGGCCCTGATCCGCCGGACACCTCCTAGCCCTTCGCGAGCTGGCTTAAGAACGTCTCCGCGAGGGCCTTGGAGGAGTACGGGTTCTGGCCGGTCGTCAGCTTGCGGTCGACGACCACGTGCGAGTCCCAGATCGCGTCCGCCTTCTCGTAGCGGGCGCCGAGTCGGGTCAGCTCGACCTCCAGGATCAGCGGGAGCCGGCCGGCCATGTTGGTGACGAGTTCCTCGTCGTGCGAGAAGGCCGTCATCCGGTAGCCCTCGAACGGCCAGCGGCCTTCGCCGTCGCGCAGCGCGAGGAGCGAGGTGTGGCCGTGGCAGACGGTCGCGAGGGGCTTGTCCTGGGCGATGACCCAGCGCAGGATCTGGGCGAGTTCGTCGGACTTGGGCAGGTCGCCGATCGCACCGTGGCCGCCGCTGACGTAGACGCCGTCGTAGTCGGCGACGTCCTTCTCGGTGAGGGACTCCAGCGCCAGCGGGGCTCGCAGCTGGGGGGTGTTCTCGATGACGCGGACGTACTCGGCGGCGTTGGCCGCGTCCTCGTCGGGGGAACCCTGGGGGCGGACCCACTGGAGGAACTGCGGGTCGATGCTCGTCTGGTCGACCGTAGGAGCGCGACCCCCGATCGTCGCCACGTCCACGTCGTGGCCGGCCGCCTTGAAGAGTGAAAAGGGAACGACAAATTCCTCTGCCCAGAATCCCGAGGGATGCTGTTCGCCGTCCAGCAGGTGCAGGGTCGCCTTGGCCGTCATGACGACGAGAATCTTCATGATTCTCTCCTTGTTCTGGATTCGCTGCCGATTCAACACGCCCCCCGCAGGGGGCGTAAGGGGGCGACGTCAGGCCCGCGATACTTCGTCACGTGCGTCCAACGCCGAGATGATGGTGCGGAATTCACCGACCAGGGGGTGGTCGGGGTGGGCTTCTGCGAATATGCGCTCCCCGTACAGGGAGGCCATTTCCGGCGAATAGGGAAGAATCCCGGCCACGGGCGCACCGTAGACCTCCTCGGAGCGCCGCCGGGCGGAGTCCCGGTCGATGCCGGCGGGTGCCATGCTCAGTACCAGGGCCCGGCGGCAGGCCAGGCGCCCGGCGAGGGCGATGGTCTCCTCGACCCCGGAGAGGTCGATCCGGTCGGCCCGCGCCATGATGATCAACACGTCGGCGCTCGCCATCGCCGTCACCGACTCGTTGTTGAGCCCGGCGTGGGTGTCGAGCAGCAGCACGTCCAGCGCGTAGTGCTCGGCCAGCCGGTCGAAGCCCTCCGGCAGCAGGCCCACGTCGTAGCCGCCGGCCATGAGTTCCCGCAGGGCCGCCGTCCCGGTCCGGGCCGGTACGACGTACAACCCTGGCACGCCGGCCGGTTGGGCGGCGGCCTCGATCTCGCAGCGGCCGAGGAGGTAGTCGGCCAGGGAGGGTCCGGGGCCGAGCCGGAACAGCAGGTCCAGAGTGGGTGACTGGATGTCGGTGTCCACCACCCCCACCCGGCGTCCCCCGGCCGCGAGGAGCAGCGCGAGGTTGGCCAGGACCGAGGACTTCCCGGTGCCGCCGCGGTGCGAGTGCACCACGATCGTGCGGGCCATCTCTAGGCCACCACCCGATGCCCGGGCCCGTCCGCGTACGGCCCCCGCGCCGTACGCGGCCGGTGCAGGGCGAGCATGGTGACATCGTCGTGCTGCTCGGCGGTGCCGGTGTGCTCGCGCACCGCCAGGTCCATCCGGTCGACGAGGTCCTTGCCGCTCGCCAGTGGCCCGGCGAGCAGTTGCAGCATGCGTTCGTCGCCGAGGAAGCTGCCGTTCGGGCAGCGGGCCTCGGGCACTCCGTCGGTGAACACGAACAGGGTGTCGCCCGGATCCAACTGGGCGTAGCCGAGCGTGTAGACGCAGTCGGGCAGGACCCCGACGGCCGGCCCGGTGATGTCCAGGGCGGCGGGCGGGCTGCCGTCCGCGGGCCGCAGCAGGGGCGGGTTGTGGCCGCCGTTGATGTAGACGAGGCTTCCGGTGAGCGGGTCCAGCACTCCGAAGAACAGGGTCGCGAAGTAGCCCTGCCTCAGGTGGTTGCTGGTGAGGTAGCCGTTGGTGGCCGTGACCGCGTTGAGCAGTGGTGTGGCGCCGACGACCGGGATCCGCCGGCTGCCGCCGGCCCGGCCCGCGGCGACCAGGTGCTGGAGTCCGCTGTTCTGCGCGGTGTGGCGGAGCAGGGAGCGGATGAGCGCCATGAAGAGCGCGGCTCCGACCCCCTTGTCGCAGACGTCGGCGACGACGAAGGCCAGCCGGCGGCCGCGGGAGATCTCGAAGACGTCGTAGAAGTCCCCGGCGACCTGCCGGGCGGGCCGGAAGCGGACGTCGATCTCCCAGCCGTCGGGGACGGGCAGGGATTCGGGCAGGAATCCTGCCTGGATCTCCCGGCCGATCTCCAGTTCCTTCTCGTAGCCCATGAGTTCGGCGCGGGCGTCGGCCTCGCGCAGGGTGCGGCCGAGTCCGGCGCGCTCCGAGCAGCTGTGCAGCCGGGCCCCGACGAGGGCGGGCAGGAAGGGTGGTACGAGGTAGTCGTGCCCGATCCGGACGTGCTCCTCCAGGGCGGCGAACTCCGTCACGGTCCAGACGACCACGATGGGAGCCCCGGCCCAGCGGCGCAGCCGGCGTACGGCCATCCGTACGGCGTCCCCGTCGGACTCCGCCGGGGCGAGCAGCACGTCCGCGACGGGCAGCAGCTCCAGCGGGCCTTCGCGCAGCTCCGTCAGCGTGCGGGTGACGAGGCGGGCGTCCATCGTCCGCAGGGCGTCGAGCAGTTCGGGCGGCGGTGCCGGGTGCGCGTCGAGGATGATCACGGTCGTGGAGGGCATGGATGCGTCCCCTCAGCCTTCACAGTCAGCGTGCTGATGTTGCGGCCGTCCCGGTAGGTGTAGGCGAACTCGTCCACGCTGGTCAGGGCGAGGTGGATGCCGAGGCCGCCGATCCGCCGGTCCTGCGGGGGTACCCCGGGGCACGGCGGCAGACGGCCTTCGACGGGATCGAAGGCCGGGGCGCAGTCCTCAAGGGTGATCTGCACCCCGCCCGGACCGGAGCGGCCGCGGACGGTGATCCGTCCGTCGCCGCCCCGGTACCCGTGCATCACGATGTTCGTGGCCAGTTCGTCGACGGCCAGCCGGAGCCGGTAGGAGGCTCGTTTGCCGAGCCCGGCCCGGCCGGCCAGCCGCAGGACGAACGCGGCGACGTCGCCCAGTGCCCCCACCGTCGCGGGCACTTCCAGGACCGCGGGCGTCCTCGCCAGCTCGACCATGTCACTCACGGTCGTCACTCATCGGAGAGGACGATGCTGCGGTCGAGGCCTGCCGTCCGGATGGTCCGGGAGACGGGCTCGATGGCACCGACTACCTTGATGGTGACGTCGTCGGCGACCTTCTGCTGGGCGAAGACCAGGGAGCGCAGTCCGGCGCTGGCCATGTAGCCGACGCCGGCCATCCTGATCTCGACCGTGGTGGTGCCGTGTCCGGCAGCCTTCTCGATCGTCCGGTGGAAGTCCGGCGCGGTCTTGGCGTCCAGCTCGCCCGACAGTTCGATCACGGTGGTGTCGCCCTCGATGCTCAGGGACACGGAAAGCGGCATGTCTGGTCTCCTTCGGTCAGGGCGTGTCGGATTCGTCGGGGTCGTTCGTACGGCCCACCAGGATCACCACCGACCGCGGGCCGATCAGGTACTTGCCGGCGTTGCCCAGCTCCGGCTCGGTCCCGGGGGTGCGGATGTCGTGCGGTGCCTCGGCCCCGGTGTCGGCGAACAGGTGCCAGCTGCGTCCGCCGGGCAGGGCGGGCAGCTCCAGGTCGTGCGGCTCCCAGTGTGAGTTCATGGCCACGTAGACCACGTCGTCGTCGCCGGCGCCGCAGCGGGCGACCGCCACCAGCCGACTGTCCGCCGACCAGTCGGGCTGCCAGGCCCGCTCGCCGTGCCAGCTGATGTCCGGCAGGCCAAGGGTGTCCCGGACCCGTCCGGTGGGGTGGCAGGTGGAGCGGAGCTCGCGGTGGCGCTTGCGGAAGGCGATCATCTCGCGGGTGAAGCGGAGCAGTTCGGCGTTGTCGTCGACCTGGTCCCAGTCGAACCAGGACAGTTCGTTGTCCTGGCAGTAGGTGTTGTTGTTGCCCTGCTGGGTCCTGCCGACCTCGTCGCCGGAGAGCAGCATCGGGATGCCCTGGCTGGTGAGGAGGATGGCGAGGGCGTTCTTCATCTGCCGGGTGCGCAGGGCGTTGATCTGCGGGTCGTCGGTGGGGCCCTCGGCGCCGCAGTTCCAGCTGTTGTTGTCGTTGGCGCCGTCGTTGTTGCCCTCGCCGTTGGCCTCGTTGTGCTTGTCGTTGTAGGAGACCAGGTCGGCGAGGGAGAAGCCGTCGTGTGCGGTCAGGAAGTTGACGGAGGCGGCGGTGCCGCGGCTGGAGTAGAGGTCGGGTGAGCCGGCGATGCGGGTGGCCAGTTCGCCGGTGACCCCGGGGTCGCCCTTGAGGAAGCGGCGCACGGTGTCGCGGTACTTGCCGTTCCACTCCGCCCAGCGGCCGTACGCCGGGAAGTTGCCGACCTCGTAGAGGCCGCCGGCGTCCCAGGCCTCGGCGATGAGCTTGGTGTGCCGGAGCACCGGGTCGTAGGCGAGCAGCTCCAGGAGCGGCGGGTTGGGCAGCGGGGTGCCGTCCAGGGACCGGCCCAGGATGGCGGCGAGGTCGAAGCGGAATCCGTCGATGTGGTAGTCGGCTACCCAGTGGCGCAGGCAGTCGAGGACGAAGTTGCGCACGACGGGGTGGTTGCAGTTGACCGTGTTGCCGGTGCCGCTGAAGTTGAAGTAGTACCCCTCGGGCGTGAGCATGTAGTAGGTGGCGTTGTCGAGCCCCTTGAAGGAGATCGTCGGCCCTTGCTCGTTGCCCTCGGCGGTGTGGTTGAAGACGACGTCGAGGATGACCTCGATACCGGCCGCGTGCAGGTCCTTGATCAGCGTGCGGAACTCGTCGCCCTGCATCCCGTAGCGTCCGGTGGCCGCGTATCCGGCCTTGGGCGCGAAGAAGGAGACGGTGTTGTAGCCCCAGTAGTCGAAGAGCTTCTCGCCCGTCTCCGGGTTGGAGCGCGGATTGTCGCTCTCGTCGAACTCGAACACCGGCAACAGCTCGATGCAGTTGACCCCGAGTTCCTTCAGGTACGGGATCTTCTCGCGCAGCCCCGCGAACGTACCCGGCGCGGTGACCCCCGAGTTGGGGTGCCGGGTGAAGCCGCGGACGTGGGCCTCGTAGACGACCAGGTCCTCGGCGGGGATGCCCAGCGGGGTGTCGTCGCCCCAGTCGAAGTCCTGGAGGCAGACGCGGGAGCGGTACTGGTAGCCACGGCTGCGGTCCGGCTCCACGCCCCACACGTCACGGCCCGCGATCAGCCGGGCGTAGGGGTCGGAGAGGACCTGGCGGGCGTCGAAACGGTGGCCGGTGACCGGGTCGTAGGGGCCGTCGGCCCGGTACCCGTACTCGATGTTCTCGTGGTCGAGGCCGAAGACGGTCATGGCGAACACGCTGCCGGTGCGGAACTCCTCGGGGAACTCCAGTTCGGCCATCGGCTCGGGCTCTCCGCGCTTGTAGACGACCAGGGTCATGGAGGTGGCCTGGTCGGAGAAGACGGAGAAGCTCACCCCGCCGGGGACCACGTTGGCCCCGAAGGGGAACGGTTTGCCCGCGCGGACGCGGTACCCGCCCACCTCATGGGTCGGGTACGCGTCGACGCGCAGCACCTGCTCGGAGCGGGTCTCGCTCATCGCGCGGCCTTGGCCTTGGCGGCCGCCGCGGCGGCCTCGCCGGTCTCGAAGAAGTCGAGGAAGCCGGTGGCCGACATGACGAACCGGACTTCCTCGCTCACCCCGTAGAGGGTGACGGCCACGCCGGCGTGCTGGGCCTCGCGGTAGACGACGAGCAGAGTGCGCAGGCCGGCGCTGGAGACGTAGGTCACCGCCGTGAGGTCGATCCGCAGCGGCTTGCCCTCGCGGACCAGCGGCAGCAGGGACTCCAGCAGCGTGCCGGAGGTCTCGCTGTTGATCTCGCCGGTGGCGACGAGCACGGTGCCCGTCTTGTTCCGGCGTTCCTTGACGTTGAGAGTCATTGCCTTCCCCTCTGGTTGGGGCGCCCCCCGTTGAGCGCTACTTCGCGGCCGTCGGCCGCAGCCGGACCTTGACCTTGACCCGGCTCTGGACGTCGGGGAGGCGCACGGTGAGCGCCTCCGCGTCGAAGTCGGTGTAGGGCTTCTCGTCGATCTCCACGGACGCGATCCGCACCGAGCCGGCGGGCAGCAGGTCGGGCGAGACGCGCAGGACGCGGCCGGGCAGGCCGGTCGGGTCGGGCTGGAAGTGGAAGTCCATCTCCCGGCCGTTGACGAGCAGGTTGTTGTAGACGGCGGCGAGGTAGCAGAGCTCCGCCGAGTGGTACATGGACATCGAGTGGCTGCCCTTGAGCCGCTCGGTGCCGAGCAGGTACGGCGTGCCGCTGGCGAGCACGTTGAAATAGACGGCGCCCTCGTCGTGGTCGAGGAAGAAGGTGTTGTAGAAGGCCTGGGCCTGCCGGGCCTCGCGCAGGTTCGCCTCGCCACCGACCGTGCCGTTCAGGATGAGGTAGGCGAGGATCGCCTGCTCCTGCTGCCACCAGGCCTTGCGGTCGTGCCAGGCGAAACGATACGTCTCCTGGTCACCCTCCTTCACCCGCTCCACGACGTCGTACCAGCCGCCGCGCTGCACGTCGCTGCCGACGGCCGGCATGATCTCGCCGATCTTCCTGGCGAGCTCCTCGTAGGCCGGCTTGGCCTTCAGCGAGTTCATCCGCATCAGGTTCCAGGCGATCTTCAGGTTGTGGCCGACGACCGCGCGGTCCTGCTGCCAGCTGTGCGCCTTGTCGTGGGACCAGTCACGGAAGAAGCGCTCCTGGACGAAGGGGCTGTTCTTGTAGTCGGGGAACTTGTCCGCGATCGTGTCGAAGGTGTACTCGAGGAAGTCGGCGTACTTCTGCTCGCCCGTCGCCAGGTACAGGTTGATCAGGTAGGCCGGGGCGTGGTCTCCGACCGAGTTCCAGTTCTTGCGCTCGGCGTTCTCGCCCAGGGACTCGTGGTCCGCGCTGAAGAGGATCGGGTCGATGTGGGAGTAGTAGCCGCCCTGCTCCGGGTCGAAGAAGAACTTGTCGAACAGCCGGATCGTGGCGTCCGCGTCGTTCTTGATCCGGACGTCGCCGGTGACCCGGTAGGTCTGGATGGGGCCGGCCAACGCGTAGATCTGCTCGTACATCGGGATCGCGTCGTAGTCGTCGGAGAACTCCGAGGTGAACAGCTTGCGCTCGCTGTCCCCGTCGACGCTGATGCCGTGGTACCAGAAGACCACGTCCTCCTCGCTGTCCACGACCCGCATGTGCTTGCGCAGGTACTCGGTGCCGCGCTCGGCGACCTCCAGGTACTCGTCCTTGCCGGTCAGCAGGTAGGCCGAGGCCATGCCGTACACCAGCCGGGAGATCGTGTCGGTCTCCTGGACGTGGCTGGCGGTCTTGTCACCGCCGAGCCGGATCTCGGTGCGGTAGTCGGTGAAGTCCACCGGTCCGTCGCCGAACTGCGCCCGTCGGTAGAAGTCGGCCAGCGACTCGATCTGCTTGATCCACCAGCTGCCCTCCTCGAACCGGTAGTCCTCGGCGCTGCGGCCCAGGAACACCAGGCGCTTGGCGTCGAAGCGGCCGCCGTGCTCGGGGTAGTGGACGCCGTAGACGAAGAGGAACCGGCCCGGCGAGAGCATCTCGTCGATGTGCCCGGAGGCGTCGATGTAGGGCTCGTCCAGGTTGCGGACCAGCTCGGCGCTGGGGCCGCCGGCCAGCGAGACGTCGCACTCGCGGCCGTCCGAGGTCTTCAGCCGCAGCACGCGCGTACCGGAGTCGAAGCGGACGACGTAGCCCGCGATGGTGTCGGAGAAGGAGAAGCTCACGGCGTCCGCCATGTCATGCACCGTCCTTGTCGTGAGTGCTGTCGTCCTCGTATCCCTGGCTCACTTCGACGATCACCCCGTCGGGGTCGCGGACCCACACGGTCCGCCAGCCGCAGATGAAGTCGTCGAAGTCCAGCGGGCCCAGGGTCACTTCCGCCGCGTCGCCCAGATCGGCCAGGAACGCGTCCACGCTGTCGGTCTGGAACGCCAGGTGGCGCATCCGGCCCGGGGCCTGCGGCCCGTCTCCGCCGGCTGCGGCCGGGGGGAGCCCCGGGGCCGTGCGGTCCGGCCCGGCATCCGCTGCGAAGAGCTCCAGGTACGCGTCGCCCTTGCGCAGGAACACGATCTGCGACTCCCCGAGGTCGACCACCCGGGCCCGGGAGAAGCCGAAGTACCGGGTGTAGAAGTCCTCGGTGGTCTTCTGGTCCACGCAGTTCAGGCCCACGTGCGACCACACCATCGGCCGGTCCGCGGCCCCCGGCATCAGGAGGCACCCCCCAGCGGTGGCCGGGGGACGGCCCCCCGGCCCCGGCCGGCCGCGATCAGCTCGATGAGCCGGCGGGCGAACAGGTGGTGGTGGGCCCCGGTGCGGCCGGTGACCAGGTCGCCGTCGACCACGACGTCCTCGTCGACGTACTCCCCGCCCATGTTGCGGACGTCGCCGATCAGGTTGTTGTGGCAGACCACCTTGCGGCCGCGGATCTTCCCGGGGATGGAGGAAGCCAGCCACATGCCGTGGCAGATGATCCCCTTGAGGATCGTCGGCTCCTCGAACGCCCGGCGCAGCAGCTCGGTCGCCGGGGCGAGGACGTCGACGTCCTCGGTGTAGCGCAGCCGGTCGGCCACCATGCCCGAGGGCACGATGACCGCCGCGTACCGGCGCAGCTCCTCGTCGCTCAGTCCCTCCAGGGACCGGTCGACGGTGAACGGGGCCCGGTACTCGTGCCCGGTGAAGGTGATGGAGTCGTTGCCCCAC
This sequence comes from Streptomyces sp. NPDC058880, assembly GCF_042742535.1. Taxonomy (NCBI): domain Bacteria; kingdom Bacillati; phylum Actinomycetota; class Actinomycetes; order Kitasatosporales; family Streptomycetaceae; genus Streptomyces; species Streptomyces sp. NPDC058880. Next base: position 34,036 of record NZ_JBHYMC010000061.1, on the reverse strand, counting down.
AGCCGGGTCAGGAAGTCGACCTCGGCGCCCTCCTCGGCGAACCGGTGCTGGTAGTAGAAGATCTCGGGCTCGTAGTAGTCGCTCTCGACCAGGACCGCGATCCGGGTCCCGGACAGGGCACCCTCGCGCAGGACGGCATCAGGCACGGGAGGTCCCCCTCAGGAAGTCCGCCGCGCGCTCGGCGATCATCGCGATGGCGGCGTGGCAGTTGCCCGACGGGACGGCGGGCATCACGCTGGCGTCCACGACGCGCAGGTTGCGCACGCCGTGCACCCGCAGCTGCGGATCGACGACGGCGAGGTCGTCGATGCCCATGCGGCAGGAGCCGGACTGGTGGTGGTAGCTCTCCGACTTCTGCTTCACGAAGGTCCGCAGGTCGTCGTCGCTGACGTGGCCGGGGCCGGGCTGCAGCTCCTGCTTGTACCAGGGCGAGAAGGCCGAGGTCGCGAAGATCTCCCGGGCGATCTTGACGCCCTGCACCATGCGCTCCAGGTCCCACCGGTCGCCCAGGTAGTTCGGGTTGATCAGCGGGTGGGCCAGTGGGTCGGCGCTCGCCAGCCTGATCCAGCCGCGCGAGACCGGGCGCACCACCCCGGGCAGGATGCTCACCGTGTTCGGGTGGTCCCTGCCGACGATCACGTCGAACGGCACGTGGACGAAGGCGATCTGCAGGTCGGGGGCGGGCAGTCCCGGCTGCGAGGACAGGAACAGAGCGCTCTCCGACAGGTTCTGTGCCGGCGGCGGGAGTTCCTGGGTGACCTCGGCCATCAGACCGGTCAGGACGTGGTTGTGGAAGTTCTCGCCGACCCCGGGCAGGGCCGCGGTGACCTCGATGCCGTGCTCGCGCAGCTGCTCGGGGTGGCCGATGCCGGAGAGCAGCAGCAGCTTCGGCGACTCGATCGCCCCGGCGGCCACGACCACCTCGCGCCGGGCCCGTACGGTGTGCGGCCCGGGCGCGGCGGGACTGCTGTGGCCGTCCCGGACGGTCCGACCGGGGAACTCCGCGGGCGCCTGGAGCTGCACGTACTCGACGCCCGTGCAGGTGTCGCCGTCGACGAGGAGCCGGGTGCTCTGCGCGTTGGTGCGCAGGGTCAGGTTCGGCCGGTCGAGGGCGGGCTCCAGATAGGCCGCCAGGGTGCCCTGGCGGCGCCCGTCGGCCACGTCGATGTGGTGCCAGCCGGTGCCGAAGAGCCCGCGCCGGGGCCCGTCGGTGTTGAAGTCGGCGATCTCCTCGTGGCCGAGCTCGACGGCCGCGTCGATGAAGGCGCGGGAGACCGGGTTGGGGCCGTGCAGCCCGGCGTTGGTGATCCGCTGCGGACCGCGGGTCCCGGTGGTCGCGGCGGTGGCGTCCTCCTGGCCCTCCAGCAGGGCGAAGTACGGCAGCACGTCCTCGTGGGCCCAGCCGGCCGCACCCTGGTAGGCCCAGTTGTCGAAGTCCGAGGCGTGGCCGCGGATGTGCATCATGATGTAGAGGTTGCTGCTGCCGCCGGGGGCCTTGCCGCGCGGCTCGTAGGTACGGCGGCCGTCGAGCCCGGGCTGCGGCGTGCTGGTGTAGCCCCAGTCCACGGGCCCGCCGAGGAGCTTGTACCAGGAGGACGGGTCGTCGACCTCGGGCGGGATCCGGGAGCCGCCCGCCTCCAGGACGAGGACGGAGACGTCCGGGTCCTCGGAGAGCCGGTTGGCCAGCACGCTGCCCGCGGTGCCCGATCCCACGACGACGTAGTCGTACTCTTCCACGCTCACGCCTCCCTCCTCAGTCCTGGCTCAGGGCCTGGAAGGGAACCGTGTCGTGGTAGTTCGCCATGTAGGCGATCTTTCCGTCCACGATCCGGAAGAAATTCATGACCTCGGCCTCGATGGGCTCTCCGGAGGCGCTGACCGCGGTCAGGTGGGAGACGGCCGCGGCCTTCTCGCCGTCGACGAGGAAGTGCACGGGCTCGTTGCGGAACACCCGGTACATCGTCCCCATGCCCTTCATCATCGAGCGGAGCACCTCCAGGCCCTCGATGTGGCCGGCGAGCTGCTCGTCCATGACCTGGTCATCGGCGAACAGGTCGCACCAGCGCTCCCAGTCCCCGGCATTGGCGTACTCGTAGTACTTCTGCAGGATCTGTCGTGCGTCCATCGCGCTCATCCCCCTATCGGTCTCTGCGGGTTCCGTCCGGCGCGAACGGCGCCCAGAACTGGCTGAAGGCGGTCGCCGAGTCCCCGAAGAGCCCGTCGCGGCCCTCGACGATCCGGCCGTCGGCCCACCGCATGAAATGGAAGACCGGGTAGTCCATCCGCTCGTACGGGGACCCGCTCGCCTCGGCCGCGCCGGCCCGCAGGGCGACGTTGCGGCACACGTCGGCCGAGCAGTCCGGGCCGACCAGCACCGCCTCCAGGTCCATCCGGAAGGTGCCCCCCGTGAGCTTGTGGGTCTGCCCCATCAGCTCCAGGAAGGCGTCCAGGCTCTCGTACCAGCCGGCCAGGGGGTGGTTGCCCGGCACCAGCCAGCGCAGGTCCTCGGAGTAGTACTGCAGGATCCGCTCCCGGTCGCCGGAGCCGAGGGCGGCGTAGGCCTCCCGGACCCGCTCGGGTGTCACTTCGGTCATCGTCGGTCCTCCTTCACCGCGGTCACAGGGAGCCGGAGCCGGGCATCGGAGCCAGGTCGTTGACGGTGTACTGCTTGATCAGCGGTCCATCGGGGCCGGCGACCACGGTCCAGGTCTGGTCGGCGTCGAAGCCCAGCCACTGGCTGCGGGCGGCCGGCGGGTCCCAGATCTTGGCCTGCCAGTTGACGAGGACCCGGACCACCGCCCGGTCGCCCTCGATGACCGGTTCCACCTTCGTGACCGTGTGCACCTCGTCGAAGAAGCGGTGGGTGACGGCCTCGTACCAGCGGCCGAATCCCTCGTGTCCGAGGAAGGTGTCCTCGGGGACCTTGAACTCCAGGTCCTCGGTGATCAGGGCGAGCACGTCGGCCGGAGCCGCGTGCTGGTCCAGCGCCACGTACCAGTGCTCGGCGAAACTGCGGATCGCGTCCTCGGTCAGCTGCCGCTCGGCGGGCATGCGGTCTCCTCCTGCTTCCGTTTCCGTGCTGGATGACTGGTCGGGTCGGTCGGACTGCAGTGGGCTCCGCGGTCAGATCTGCACGTCGACGAGGAACGGTCCGGGGTGGGACAGCATCCGGCCCACCGCGGCGACCGCCTCGTCCGGCTTCTCCACCCGCATCCCGCCGGCGCCCAGCGAGCGCGCCAGCCCCGCGAAGTCGATCTCGGGGTGCGAGAGGTCGAAGGAGTTCGGGAAGCCGTGCTCCGGGATGTCCCGCTCCCGCCAGTACTGGGCGATGTTGTCGTCCAGCAGCCGGTACTTGCGGTTGTTGCAGACGACGAACTTGGCGTCGATGCCGTGCCGGGCCGCGGTCCACAGCGCCTGGTAGGTGTACATGGAACCGCCGTCGCCGGCGAAACCCACGACGAGCCGGTCCGGGCGGGCCAGCTTGGCGCCGACGGCCCCCGGGAAGCCCACGCCCAGCGATCCGCCCCGGGTGAGGTGGTAGTCACCGGGGCGTTCCGCCGGCAGGTAGCGGGTGACGAGCGGCGAGGTCGTCAGCGCCTCGTCGAAGACGATCAGGTCCCCGCCGGTGCGCTCGGCCAGGGTCCGCAGGAAGACGGCCATCGGCGTGCCGTCGTCCTGGGTGGCCGCGTCCGCCCCCCGGGACTGTTCCCGGGTCCGTACATCGAGCCGGGCGGCCGCGGCGGCCCGCCGCTGGGGCGTCAGCTGCCGCTCCAGTACGCCGGCCAGCGCCCGCAGCGCCTGCCGGGGGTCCGCGGCGAGGCCCAGGTCGACCGGGTGATTCTTGGCGATCTCATAGGCGTTGAGGTCGATGTGGACGACCTTCGCGCCGGCCCGGAAGGGGCTCTCCAGCTCGGGGAACACCTCCGGGAAGACATAGGTGCCGACGATCAGCACCCCGTCGGCGTCCGCGACCAGCTCCTTGCTGTGCGGACCGAACATGTGCCCGGTCTGGCCGCGCCGCAGCGGGTGCGAGGCCGCGATGTTCACCTCGGAGGAGTCGACCTCGTACACGTCGGCGCCCAGCAGCTCGGCGACGGCGGCGAGCTCGCGCTGCGCCCCGGAGAGCGCCACCCCGTCCCCGACCAGCACGACCGGCCGCTCGGCGGAGGCGAGCAGCTCGGCCGCCCGGCCGACCGACGCCGGCGAGGGCGCCACGTCCGTGAGCGGGACCGTGGCCGGCAGGACGGGCTCGGAGTTGAGCTCGTCCAGCACGTCCATCGGCAGCGCCACGAACACGGGCCCGCGGGGCGGGGTGAGCGCGATCTTCACGGCCCTCCGGACGGTGCGCAGCACCGAGCGCGGATCGGTGACGCGGGTCGCGTACTTGGTCACCGGCCTGGCCATCGCCACCAGGTCGGACGCCATCTGCGCGTCCATGGCGTCGTAGCGCACCCCGGCGTCGCCGGCGACGACGACGAGCGGGGTGTGGCCGCGCAGCGACTGGTAGAGCATCCCGATGCCGTTGCCGAGGCCCACCCCGGAGTGCAGCTGGAGCAGGGCCGCGCCGCCGGTCGCGCGGGCGTACCCGTCGGCGATGCCGGCGGCCACGGTCTCCTGGAGGGCGAGGACGTAGCGGAAGTCGTCCGCCGCGTCCACCGCGTCGAGGAATCCCTGTTCCACCGTCCCCGGATTTCCGAACATCACCTTCAGGCCGTCGGCCTTGAACTGCTCGATCAGCCTTTCCCGTCCGGGAGTGGCTTCCATGAATTCCCCCTCGACCATCCGAATTCCCTGCGGTTGCCGGGATTACCAGCCGTATCGGGTGAGCCCGTCCTCCAGGACCTCCACGATCTTCTGCCCCGTCAGATAGGAATCGGGGGTGGAACGTCCGGTGACGAAGGGGAAGTCCACAATCACCGAGACAGGCTTGCCGAAGTTCCCGTGGTACGCGCCGCGCGGTCCCGTCGCGTCGCGCAGGATGTACTCCAGCGGGTACGGCGGCGGCCCCATGTTGAAGTCGGTACCGAGGAACCCGGTGCCGTCCTTGTAGTCGTACTCCTTGCAGTGGCCGGTCACGTGCTTGCCCCAGATGATGCTCTTGCGGTCGTCCCAGTCCCGGGCGAAGGCCAGGCAGGCGACTCCGTAGCACTCGGCGGCCACGACCTTGCCGGCCTTCCGGAAGGCCAGGATCAGGGCGTGCACGCGCTCGTTGTTGGCGAGGTCGGCGATCGGTCCGCTGCCCCCGACGATGAGGATCGCGTCGTATCCGGCGATGTCGGCGTCGAGTTTGTCGAGGTCACGGTGGTACTGCTCCAGCTTGGGCAGGTAGGCCGTATCACTCGTGTACGGGCGCTCGGGCACCCAGGCCTCGATGTCGAGGGGGGAGTCCAGTCGGCTCGACCGCTCGAACTCCCGCCCCAGCCGGGCGTTCTCCTCGGTGGTCACCGAGCGTCCGAGCGGGGGGTCGACGTAGTTCGCGTCGAGGCTCGGCGGAAGAGCGTGCGCACGCTTCCCGGTCGGCGTGGCGAATATGACCTCGTAGCCCCGCTCATCGAACTTCGAGATGGGTCCTATCAGTTCTTCGGCCCAGTAACCGTGTTCGGAGACAATGACCAGAATCTTTCTGCTCACGTATTCCTCCAGGCGCCGCCTGTTGTCGTTGGCGTCCCCCACACTGGCCGGGCCCCGAGCCTTCGTCAAAGCGCTGGCATGCGACTTCGTGAGGTAGCGGTACAGCCGGCCGGGGCACCTCAGGAAGTCGTTCGCCGACGTCATGAAGTAGCCGCAGGACTACGTGACTTCGGCCGAATCGGTGAACCATTCCGCCGGGCCCGCCCTAAGGTCTGGACGCGCCGTGAATGGCGGGCGCGCGGGCCGTGTTGCTGTAACGAGCATGAGCACCAGGAGAGGGACGGCGACGATGACCATGGACCTGTTGTGCACACACATCGATCAGATACGTCCGGTGAAGCCCACCGCGGTGGGCTGTGAGGAGTGCCTCCTCGCCGGCGACACGTGGGTGCACCTGAGGCTGTGCCTGAGCTGCGGACACGTCGGGTGCTGCGACTCGTCGAAGAACCGTCACGCCACCCGGCACTACCGGACCACCGAGCACCCGATCGCGGCCTCCCACGAGCCGAACGAGGACTGGGCCTGGTGCTACGCCGACCAGCTGATGCTGGACCCGGCATGAGTGCGGCCCGGGAGAGCTCCCCCGCGCCCGCCGCGCCCGCCCCGTCGCCGGCCGCCACCGCCGAGCGCGCGGAGAGCCGTAAGCCGGTGATACTGGCGGTCGACGACGACCCGCAGGTGCTGCGCGCCGTACGCCGCGACCTGCGCAGCGCCTACGGCGACCGCTACCGGGTGCTCGGCGCCTCCTCGGCCGCCGACGCCCTGAAGATCCTCGACTCCCTCGACGAGCGGGGCCATGACCCGGCACTGTTCCTCGTGGACCAGCGCATGCCGGACGTGACCGGCGTCGAGTTCCTGCTGGAGGCGGTCAGCCGCTTCCCCGACGCCCGCCGGGTGCTGCTGACCGCGTACGCCGAGACCGACGCGGCGATCACCGCGATCAACCGGGTCCGGCTGGACTACTACCTGCTCAAGCCGTGGGACCCGCCGCACGAGCGACTCTTCCCCGTCCTGGACGACCTGCTCTCGGACTGGCTGGCGACCTACCGCCCGGCCTACGACGGGATCATCGTCGCCGGTCACCTGGTCTCCCCGGGCACCCACGCCGTACGGGACTTCTTCACCCGCAACGGCCAGCCGTTCCGCTTCCTCAACGTCGAACGGGACCCCGAGGCGCTGACCCTGATCGCCGCCCAGCCCGACGGCGCCCTGCCGCTGGTCCGCTTCCCGGACGGGGCGGTGCTCTCGGCGCCGACCGACACGCAGCTCGCCCGGCACCTGGGCCTGGCCACCACCGCCTCGCGCCCGCACTACGAGTGCGTCATCGTCGGCGCGGGCCCGGCGGGCCTGGCGGCCGGTGTCTACGCGGCCTCCGAGGGCCTGTCCACGCTGATGCTGGACTCCCGTGCCCCGGGCGGCCAGGCCGGCACCTCCAGCCTGATCGAGAACTACCTGGGCTTCCCCTCGGGCCTCTCGGGCGGCGACCTGACCCGCCGGGCGACCATCCAGGCCTCCCGGTTCGGCGCCGAGATCCTGCACCCGGTGGAGGTGGTCTCGCTGACCCGCGACGACCCGGCGAAGATCCTCACCCTCGCCGACGGCACGGAGATCTCCGCCGAGACGGTCCTGCTCGCGACCGGGGTCTCGTACAACCGCCTCGACGCCCCCGGAGCCGAGCGCTTCGAAGGGGCCGGCCTCTACTACGGCGCGGCGACCACGGAGAGCTCGGCCTGCATCTCGCAGCACGTGTTCATCGTCGGCGGGGCCAACTCGGCGGGGCAGGCCGCCGTGCACTTCGCCAAGTACGCCGCCCGGGTGACGATCCTGGTCCGCGCGTCCTCCTTGGACGCGAGCATGTCCCGCTACCTGGTCGACGAGATCGAACGCACCCCGAACATCGAGGTCAGGGTGCGCACCACGGTCGTCCGGCTGGACGGCGAGGAGCACCTGGAGCGGCTGACCCTCCACGACGCGGAGACCGGCCGGGACACCGAGGTCCCGGCGCGCTTCATGTTCACCTTCATCGGGGCCCGCCCGCACACCGACTGGCTCGCGGGCGTGCTCGAGCGGGACGAGTACGGCTTCGTCCTGACCGGTTCGGACCTGATCGCGAACGGCGGCGAGCTCCCGGCCGAATGGAGCCTGGAACGTGCCCCCTACCCGCTGGAGACGAGCGTGCCCGGGGTCTTCGCTGCGGGCGACGTCCGCGCCCATTCGGTCAAGCGGGTGGCTTCGGGTGTGGGCGAGGGGGCCATGGCGGTCTCTCTGATCCACCGCTACCGCTCGATGGGCTGAGACGGGCCGGGTGGGCTGAGAGCGAACGCTGTGCCCTTGTGATCAAGGGCACAGCGGATGCAACGTTGATTACATGATTACTGCCGAACAGAGCGAACAGCTCCGCGCGTGGTTCGCCGAGCGCCTGCCGGTGGACGTCTACGAGTCCCTCGACCCGGTCACCGCCGACCGTGAGGAGATCACGGTCGTCGGCGTCATACCGGCGGCCGAGTCGGTCCGGGAGTTCCGCGAACGCACCCGCGAACAGCGCATGGAAGTGGCCCGCGAGGCCGAGGAGCTCTACCGCCGCAAGGTCGCCTGGGGCGTCCGGGTGGGTGACGAGACGACCCTCTTCACCCACCTCGCCGTGCCCGTCATGACCCGGCTGCGCCAGTCCGAGCGCCAGGTCCTCGACACCCTGGTCGCCGGCGGCGTGGCCCGCAGCCGGGCCGACGCGCTGGCCTGGTGCGTCCGCCTCGTCGGGCGCAACACCGACAGCTGGCTGACGGAGCTGCGCGACTCCCTCGATCAGGTCGGCCGGGTCCGCGCGCAGGGGCCCGACGTCACCGGGACGACCGACTCCATGAAGTCCGGGTCCGAATGACGAATCCGCCCCACGGCGCCGTGTGATCGCGTAAGGCTGGCCGAGACCTACACCCAGGGAGAGGTACGCACCATGACGACCACCGTCGAATACATCCGCTACCGGATCGCATTGGACGACCAGCAGGCCTTCGAGGACGCGTACGCCCGGGCGGCCGAGTCCCTGGCCGCCTCGCCCGAGTGCCTCGACTACGAACTGGCCCGATGCGAGGAGGAGAAGGAGCGCTACATCCTCCGGATCCGCTGGACCTCCATCGAGGACCACCTGGGCGGGTTCCGCAAGGGAGAGCACTTCCCGGCCTTCTTCGCCGCGATCCGTCCGTACGTGGCGGCCATCGAGGAGATGCAGCACTACCTCGTGACGGGCGTCGTGGGCACCGGGAAGGGCGCCGGACAGCGATGAGCACCACACCTACCATCTACGAGTGGATGGGCGGGGCGGAGGCGATGAACCGCCTCACGGACGCCTTCTACGCCCACGCCCTCCAGGACGAGATCCTTGCCCCGGTCTTCGCCGGTATGGACTCGGAGCACCCCCAGCACGTCGCGGTCTGGCTGTCGGAGGTCTTCGGCGGGCCGGCCGACTACACCGCCCGGCACGGCGGCCACCAGCACATGGCCACCAAGCACCTCGGCCGGGCGATCACCGAGGAGCAGCGCCGCCGGTGGGTGGACCTGCTCATGGACACCGCCGACGAGGTGGGCCTCCCGGCGGACCCCGAGTTCCGTGGGGTGTTCGCCTACTACATCGAGTGGGGCACCCGCATGGCCCTGATCTACTCGGGCCCCAACCCCCCGCCGGTCGACGCGGCCGAGATCCCGGTCTGGTCCTGGGGCCAGACTCCGCCCTGGATCCCGAAGACGGACTGACGACGACGCGACCGGGTGGCTCGGGGCCACCCGGTTCGCCGCGCTCCCCTCCGGCCCGCCCCGTCAGCCCCGCCGGCGCCCGGGGCGCGGCGTCCGGGGCGGAGCCCCGGCAGCCCGCCGGTGCCCGCTCTCCGGCTCCGACTCGTCCAGCACCACGGTGAGCCCGGAGTTCCCCTCCCCCGAGCCCCGGTCGCGCCAGAAGTCCACCGCTTCCTCCAGGACGTCCACGAACGTCTCCCATTCCGAAGGCCTCGCGCCGGCGTACCCGCGCCACGACGTCACGGCGACCAGTCGCCCCGCGGCCCCAGCCTCCGGCAGCCAGGACAGATCGCGCAGCGCATCCGCGAGCGCGTCCCAGTTCCCGCCGAACCACCGCGGCAGCCGCAAGGCCTCCTCGCACCGCGCCATCAGCCCGGACTTGTCCCGTACGCCGTCCAGGTCCAGCCGTACCGTCGGCCGGCCCGCGGCCTCGGCGGCGGCGAGGGCCGGGGCGAGCGGCTGTGGGTGCAGGGTCATCGGAGAACCGCCTTGAAGGTCTGGTAGTGGTCGTCCGTGTAGTAGAACTCCCCGCCCTCACCCGTCACGATCCGCCGGGCCCCCCGGTCCCGCTCCCCCGGCGTGCGCACCGTGAACTCGTGGTAGTAGCCGCGCTTCTGGCGCGGCAGCACCTTCTCGAAGTTCCCGAAGACGGTACCGTCCTGCCGGTACGGGTACGGACCGCCCCGGTCGATGAGCGCGAGGACGTCCACCGCCTGCCGGGGCAGCGCGTCGGCGCGCACGACGGCCATCCCCCGCGCCCAGCCCGGAACCGCATCGGGCGCGGCGGTGGATGCCGCGCTGGGGTCGGTGCTGCCGTTCGCGACGGCGGGGCCGGGCTTCTGGGTGCCACAGCCCACCGTCGCGACGAGCGCGGCACAGAGGAACACCGCCCCCAGCGAACGCAGCAACCATCGGGGCACGTTCCGGAAGATCATGCAGCGATCGTGTCAAACATGCGATTCGTCCGCGAATCGCCCGGTCGTGTCAGAGCACGGCCATCTTGCTGTAGGGACTCAGGATGCGCTTCTGGACGGCACCGAAGTCGACGAGAACGGCGATCCCCTCCTCGATACCGACGACACGGCCGAGGCCGTGCTCGTCGTGAGTGACCCGGTCGCCGACGCTGAACTGCCGGATCGGCTGTTCTACACGGGCTTTGAACGGGCTGGACGGCAAATGGCGGCGAGGAACTGCTGATTTTGTCATCGGAATCAGTATGCGCCCGGCGGGCCACCGCGCGGCGACACTTCGGATCTCGATCCGGGCACCATCCGTGCACCGGCACCCCGGCACGGTGTCCGTACGCGGTGTCCCGAGCCGCCCTACAGGTCGTCGGGGTCGGCCCGGTCCAGCGCCGGCCGCAGCCCCGGAGCCGACTCGGTCAGCAGGTAGTCGGCGACGGCGGTGTCCGTGACCAGGCTGGTCACCAGCCCTGATCTCAGCACCGCGCCGATCGCGGAGGCCTTGCGCAGGCCGCCCGCGATCGCCACCACCTCCGGGATCCGGCGCAGCCGGTCCGCCTCGACCGTGATGCACCGCTCGCCGAGGTCCCGACCGACCCGCCGGCCCTCAGCGTCGAAGAGGTGGGCCGACATTTCGGCGGCGACACCCAGCGAGGCGTAGTGGGCGCGTTCCTCGTCGGTCAGCATGTCGTGGACGGTCGAGATGCCCGGCTCCCACGAACCGATGGAGACGGCCGCGACCGTGACCTTGTCGAAGTAGTCGAAGGCGCGGGCGATCCCGGTCTGGCTGCGCAGCGCCGCCGCCGTCGCGGGGTCGGGCAGCAGCATGGGCGCGTAGATCGGGTGCGCGTCCCCGCCCGAGACCTGCGCGGCCCGGCGCACGGCCTCGACCGAACCGCGCTCCGCGGTCCCGGCGTCGTACACACCGGTCAGCTGGACCACGGTGCACTGCGGCAGGCGGTGCAGGGAGGCGGCCATGTGGATGGTCGACCGGCCCCACGCGAGGCCCAGCACGTCCCCCTCACTGACCAGTTCGCCCAGCAGGTCCGCGGCGACGGCGCCCAGGTTCTCGGGGTCCGGGGCGTCCTCGGTGGCGTCGGCGGGCGACTCCACCACGACGGCGTGCCGGAGGCCGTACCGGGCCCGGAGCGCGTCCGACCGCTCCGCGTCGAGCTCGGCCGGTACCCGAATCTCGATCCGTACGAGGTCGCGTTCGAGGGCGGTCTCCAGGACCCGGGCCACCTTGAAGCGGCTCACGCCGAACTCCTCGGCGATCTGAATCTTGGATTTGCCCTCCAGGTAGAAGCGGCGGGCCATGGCCGCCGCCTGCACCAGCTCCGCGGGTCCCATCCGCAGGGCTGACCGTCCCGCCGACATTGCAGACACCGCGCTCTCCTCACTGCTGTTCACACTCTCGACTCGCCGTTCATCCTGTCAGATCCGACGGCCGTTGATCAGCCTGGACAGCTCCCGTTCACCGAGCTGTTCATCAACCCTTGGTTCAGTGGTCGCACGCCCACGGCGCCGCGGCGATCGCCGCACCCGCCTGGTCACGCAGCGTACGGACGGCGGCCGCCGGATCCACCGCTCCGTAGACCGCGCTGCCCGCGACGAAGACGTCCGCGCCGGCTTCGGCACAGCGCTCGATGGTCGAGGCCGACACCCCGCCGTCGACCTGGAGCCACAGCTCCAGACCGTGCTTGGCGATCAGCTCCCGGGTACGGCGGATCTTGGGCAGCATGATGTCGAGAAAGGGCTGGCCGCCGAAGCCCGGCTCGACCGTCATGATCAGCAGCATGTCGAGCTCGGGGAGGATGTCCTCGTACTGCTCGATCGGCGTCGCGGGCTTGAGGGCCATGGAGGCCCGCGCCCCCTTGGCCCGGATCTCCCGCGCGAGGCGTACGGGCGCCGCCGCGGCCTCGGCGTGGAAGGTGACCGACCCCGCGCCCGCCTCCACGTACTGCGGGGCCCAGCGGTCCGGGTTCTCGATCATCAGGTGCAGGTCCAGCGGGATGTCCGTGGCACGGCTCAAGGACTCCACGACCGGCATGCCGAGGGTGAGGTTGGGGACGAAGTGGTTGTCCATGACGTCGACGTGCAGCCAGTCGGCCCCCTCGACGGCCTTCGCCTCCTCGGCGAGACGGGCGAAGTCGGCGGACAGGATGCTGGGATAAATCTGAGCGGCCATGCCCCAAGCCTGCCATGCCTGCGGCCGGTTCCGGCCATGGCCCCGCACGTCAGGATTTCCGTAGCAACGCTAAAGCAATGATCAAGAATATGTGAATTCTGCTTATGGATCAACTTCGGCCCGGCCCCGCCTCCGCGGATGCCGGAGGACCGGCCCGCGTGGTCACCGCGAACCGCACGGCCCCGGTAGCCGATGCCGCAACCTGTGCGACCGTGCGCTCTTCGGGGTGGCGGGCCACGAAAAACGGGAGACCCTCACGCGTCGGCATCGGCCGGGGCGCCATGCCGTCCACCGCCCGGTGGACGATCTCCTCGGCCCGGTCGGACCCGCTCAGCGGGAAGGACGCCCCGGCCCGCAGTGGATGCGGCCGTCCGGTTCGACCCGGGTCGGCGCTGATCCGCGGGAGAACTACGCCGTACGCCTCAGCAGGGCCAGGTACATCGCGTCCGTCCCGTGCAGGTGCGGCCACAGCTGGACGTCCGGGCCGTCACCGAGGCCGGGGACACCGGCCATGAAGGGCCTGGCGTCGACGAGTTCGGCGGACACCGGGGCGTTGCCGGCGCCGCGGCCCTTGAGGACGTCGTCCACCACGACCCGAGTCTCCGCCAAATGCGGCGAGCACGTCGCGTAACCGACGACCCCGCCGACCCGCACCGCCGACAGCGCCTGCCGCAGCAGCCCGCGCTGCAGCGGGGCGAAGCCCTCCAGGTCCTCCGGGCGTCGCCGCCAGCGGGCCTCCGGGCGGCGGCGCAGCGCACCCAGGCCGGAGCACGGCACGTCCATCAGGACGCGGTCGAAGGAGCCCGGCAGCCACGCCGGACGGGTGCCGTCCGCCGTGATGACCTGGTACGGGCCCGGGTTGCCGGAGAGAGCCCGCTCCACCAGACGGGCCCGGTGCGGCTGCTTCTCGGAAGCCAGCAGGAATGCCCCGCGCTCGGCCGCGAGCGCGCCGAGCAGGGCCGCCTTGCCGCCCGGCCCGGCGCAGCCGTCCAGCCAGCGCTCGTCACGGCCCTCGACGGGCACGGCCGCCAGGGCCATCGCCACCAACTGGCTGCCCTCGTCCTGGACGCCGGCGCGGCCCTCGCGCACCGCCTCCAGCGCGCCCGGCTCACCTCCCTCGGCCATCCGCACGGCGTACGGCGACCAGCGCCCGGGGAGCGCCGACTCCTCGCCGACCGCCGCCAGCAGCTCCTGGGGCGTGGACCGGCCGGGCCGGGCCACCAGCGTGACCTCGGGCCGCTCGTTGTCGGCCTCCAGCAGGTCCTCGATCCCGGCGCGCCCGCCCCCCAGCGCGTCCCACAGGGCGCTGACGACCCACCTGGGGTGCGAGTGGTAGATGGCGAGGTGCTCCTCGGCGTCGTCCTCGTACGGCGGCGCGACCCGCTCCAGCCAGCCGTCCAGGTCGTGCGCGGCGATCTTCCGCAGCACGGCGTTGACGAACTTGGCGCGTCCGTCCCCGAGCACCACCCGGGCCAGCTCCACGCTGGCCGAGACGGCGGCGTGGGTGGGGATCCGGGTGCCGAGCAGCTGGTGCGCGCCGAGGGAGAGGACGTCCAGCACCGGCGGGTCGACCTCGCGCAGCGGGCGGTCGATGCAGGCCCTGATGACCGCGTCGTAGGTGCCCTGGCGGCGCAGCGTCCCGTACACCAGCTCGGTGGCCAGCGCCGCGTCGCGCGCCTGGAACGCCTCGTCCTGGCGGGCCTTCCTGAGGAGCGGCGGCAGCACGAGGTTCGCGTAGGCGTCGCGTTCGTCCACCGCCCGCAGGACCTCGAAGGCCAGCATCCGGACGGGGTCCTTCTGGGGCCGGCGGTAGGGCTTGGCCTGCTTGCCGCCCGCTCCTGCGGGGGCGGGCCTGCGGCGGGGCTGACGGGGCTGTTCGCTCACGTGAAAGGTGCTCCGGATATACGAGTGCTACGGGTGCTACAGGTGCTACGACTACTGCGGGTGGACCGTGCGGGGAGGACGCCGTGTGTCTGCGGCACGGCCGCACTGTTCAGCCTACGTCGGCCCCGCCGAGCCGCTCACCGGGGGCGATCCGCACCCCGCGCGCCCAGTCGGCGGCGCGCATCGGCTTCTTCCCCTGCGGCTGGACCCAGAGCAGCTCGACGGCGTGGGAACCGGTGCCCGCGTACACGTTGTTCTTGGCGGCGGACAGCACGCCGGGCCGCAGGTCCGTACGGTCGGCCACCATCCCGAGGGAGATCAGCTTGAGCCGCTCCCCGCGGAAGACGGTCCACGCGCCCGGGGCCGGCGTGCAGCCGCGCACGACGCGGTCGGCGCGCATCGCGGGGGCCGTCCAGTCGATCCGTGCGTCCTCCACCGTGATCTTGGGTGCGAGGGAGATCCCGTCGAGGGGCTGGGCGACGGCGCGCAGGGTGCCGTCCTCGATGCCGTCCATGGTGGCGGCGAGGAGGCCTGCGCCGGCGAAGGCGAGGCGGGTGAGCAGGTCGCCGCTGTTGTCGGTGGGCCGGATCTCCTCGGTGAGGACGCCGTAGACCGGGCCCGAGTCCAGGCCCTCCTCGATCTGGAAGGTGGAGGCGCCGGTGAGCTGGTCGCCCGCCATGATCGAGTGCTGGACGGGTGCCGCTCCGCGCCAGGAGGGCAGGAGCGAGAAGTGCAGGTTGACCCAGCCGTGGCGCGGGATGTCGAGGGCGCTCTTGGGGAGGATGGCCCCGTAGGCCACGACGGGGCAGCAGTCGGGGTCGATCTCGCGCAGCCTGGCCTGGAACTCGGGGTCGCGCGGCCGGGTGGGCTTGAGGACCTCGATGCCGGCTTCCTCCGCGCGTTCGGCGACCGGGCTGGCGACCAGCCGGCGGCCGCGGCCGGCCGGTGCGTCGGGCCGGGTGACGACGGCCGCGACCTCGTGCCGCCCGGAGGCGATCAGGGCGTCCAGGGCGGGTACGGCGACCTCGGGGGTGCCTGCGAAGACGAGCTTCACTGGGGGTCCTACCTCGCTATGTCGGCTGTCAGCAGCGCACCAGTCTATGGGGCGTCAGCCGGACGCCCCACCTGTGGTGCCGAGGGGGCGTGCGTACAAGCGCGCGCCACTCGCATATGCCGACACGCCCCCACAGCGTGACCTGCACGACGGGTGGCGCGTTGGTCAAGAGAGATTGACCGAAACGGGCCGCGTGTGAACGATGTCTGCGGCCCGGTCCGCCCTTCAGCACCGGTTCGAGAGGCTTCTTCATGGCCGACCACGCCACCCACGACGCCCAAGCCCGGGCCAGCCTGCACCTCCTGGTACGGGACATCGAGCGGGTTCGCCGGCAGGTGGACGCCCTGCGTACGCTCACCGCCCAGCTCGGCAACGTGTACCGCCCGCGTCGCTCGGGCCCCTCCACGGGCTTCGTCGTCTACGGCCGGGCGCCCGCGCCCACCGTCCGCCTCGCCCAGGAGCTGCGGGACAGCGTGGAGACGCTGGTCACCGCCGCGGTGGACTTCGACCGCTCGCTCGGCTTCTCCTGGGACGCGGTCGGTTCGGCGCTCGGTGTCACCAAGCAGGCCGTGCACCGCCGCTACGGCGCCCGCCGCGCGCAGTCGGCGGAGGCGGCGGAGCCACTGGCCGAAGGGACGGCCACCCGCACCATGGGGCCGCTGCCGACCGTTCCGGCCGCCCGTTCGGTGCCGCCGCAGCCGGTGCGCGAGGAGGCGCAGGCCACCGCCGGCTCCGCCGGGCGCGGTCTCGGGGACGCTCCGCGCTCCCCCGCCCTGCCCGGTCCGCGCAACGGCTGACGCCGTCCTGCCGCCGGGACGCCGACCCCCGACGGCCGGCCCCGGGCCGCCGCGCACGAGTCCGCCCCGGTGGGGACGCCCCTGCGGCTCCCCGCCGGGGCCTCGACCTTCCCGGATGCCATGCCTCCCCTCGGCCCCGCGTGCGGCCTGCGAAGCCGCCCCGGCCGCGGGCGGCGGCCGTCAGCCGATGTCCGACGGGTCGATTCGCACCCGCACCGCGTCCGCCGCCGGGACACCGCGGGCCAGGCGCGCCGCCTGGGCGGACTTCAGGGCGGCCGCGAGGGCCGCTCCGCTGCCGGGCGGGACCCTGACCAGGGCCCGCTCCCCCGGGGACGGCTCCCCGCGCCGTCCGGGCAGCGGCACCGGGCCGAGGATCTCGGCATCGGGCGGCAGCCCTGCTCCCGCCAGGAATGCCTCCACCGCTTCGCCCCGACCTGCGACCGCGGCCATCCGGGACACGGGCGGGAAGCCGAGCTGGGCCCGCTCCGCGAGTTCCCGTACGGCGTGCCCCACCGGGTCCCACCGGACGAGGGCCTGCACGGGCCGCAGCGTCGGCTCGGCGACCACCACGACCTGGCCGTCCGCGCGGACGAGGGAGGCGGCGGCGATCCAGCGCCGCAGGGCGTCCTCCCCGGCCCGCAGGTCGGGGCGGGTGAGCATGGCCCAGCCGTCGAGCAGCAGCGCCGCGGCGTATCCGGCGCCCGCCGCGACCGGCTCGGCGCCGGGGGTGCTCACCACGAGCGCCGGCCGGTCCGGCACCTCGTCCAGGACGTGATCGCGGCCGGAGGTGCGCACGGGCACGGCCGGGAAGGCCCGCCCCAGTTCCTCGGCGGTGCGGCGGGCGCCGACGACCTGCGCACGCAGGCGGAAGGACCCGCATTCCCCGCAGTGCCAGGACGGCTCGCCCCGGCCGCACCAGCCGCACGTCAGGTCCCGTGCGTCGGGGGCCTCCAGGGGGCCGGCGCAGACGGTGCACCGGGCGGGTGTCCGGCACCGCTCGCACGCCAGGCGGGGAACGTACCCCCGGCGGGGCACCTGGACGAGGACGGGACCGGACGTCAGCCCCTCCCGTACGGTCTCCCACGCCAGGCTGGGGAGCCGCGCCGCGCGGGCCGCCTCGTCCCGGGCCAGCAGTTCGTCGCCGACGGTGCGGATCCGGGGCGCTGCGGCCCGGACGGTCTCGCGGGCCGCCACGAGTGGGCGGGCCCAGCCCGACTCGACGAGTTGGGCGGCCTCCACGGTGCAACTGGTGCCGCCGGCGAGGAACGCGCAGCCGTCGCTGACCGCGCGCAGTTCGAGGACCTCGCGCACGTGCGGGAACGGCGCCCGGTCCTCGCTGTGGCTGGAGTCGCCGTCGTCCCAGATCGCGACCAGGCCGAGGTCGCGGACGGGAGCGAACATGGCGGCCCGGGTGCCGATGACGGCGCGGACCGAGCCCCGGTGGACGGCGAGCCACTGGCGGTAACGCTTCTCGGGACCGGACTCGGCGGTCAGCAGGGCGTGCCGTCCTTCGCCGAGCAGGGAGGTCAGGGCGGCGTCGACCCGGCCGGTGGTCCGGCCGTCGGGGAGCACGGCGAGGGCACCACGGCCGGAGGCGAGGGTGGCGGCCATCGCCCGGGCGAGTTCGTCGGCCCAGCCCGGGCCGGGCAGGGCGGTCCACACGGCGCGCGGTGCGGCGCCGCCGGCGAGGGCGCGCAGGAAGCCGGGACCGGCACCGTAGCGCTCCCAGCCGCCGGGGCCGGGGGCCGCGGGCGGCGGCAGCGGCTCCGGGGAGGGCTTGGCCTCGGCGCGGGCGTTGCGTGGGGGCAGGGCGAGCTGGAGGACGTCGGCGAGGCTGCCGGCGTAGCGGTCGGCGACGGCCCGGGTGAGGGCGAGCATGCGCGGGCCGAGCACGACCTCGGGCGAGACCACTTGGGCGAGGGCGGCGAGCGCACCGTTGTAATCGGACTCGGCAAGGCGCTCGACGATGAAACCGTCGATGAGGCCGCCGCCCTCACGGCGGCCTCCGTGCACCTGGTGGGAGCCCGCGCCGAAGCGGACTCGGACGCGGACGCCGGGCTGGGCGGCGTCGGAGAGCTCGGCGGGCACGGCGTAGTCGAAGGTGCGGTCGAGGTGGAGCACGCCCTTGTTCACGAGGACCCGGGCGACGGGGAGTTCTGCGGCCAGGGCGGCCCCCCGCCAGGTGCGCGGCTTCGCCTTGGGCGCCTTGGCCTTGGCCTCGGCGACCATCTCCCGGATCAGCGCGAGCTGCTCCGGTGGGGAATCGTTCGCGCTGCTCACATCAGCATTCTTACCAAACCGCGCTGACACCGGGCACACGGCCGCGGGGGCGCACGGCCGCAGGCCCGGCCGGGCAGGCCGGCCCGGTGGGACCCGCGGGCCCATGGGAAGGGCCCCGGACCGTGGGGTCCGGGGCCGCCCGCGCGTGGTACTTCCGGTGGTGCCTACAGACCGGCGGCGGCGCGCAGGGCGTCGACGCGGTCGGTGCGCTCCCAGGTGAAGTCCGGCAGCTCGCGGCCGAAGTGGCCGTAGGCGGCGGTCTGGGCGTAGATCGGGCGCAGCAGGTCCAGATCGCGGATGATCGCGGCCGGGCGCAGGTCGAAGACCTCGCCGATCGCCTCCTCGATCTTCTGGACCTCGACCTTGGCGGTGCCGAAGGTCTCGACGAAGAGACCGACGGGCTCGGCCTTGCCGATGGCGTACGCGACCTGGACCTCGCAGCGCGAGGCGAGGCCGGCGGCGACCACGTTCTTGGCGACCCAGCGCATGGCGTAGGCCGCGGAGCGGTCGACCTTGGACGGGTCCTTGCCGGAGAAGGCGCCGCCACCGTGGCGGGCCATGCCGCCGTAGGTGTCGATGATGATCTTGCGGCCGGTCAGGCCGGCGTCGCCCATCGGGCCGCCGATCTCGAAGCGGCCGGTCGGGTTCACGAGCAGGCGGTAACCCTCGGTGTCCAGCTTGATGCCGTCCTCGACGAGCTGGGCCAGGACGTGCTCGACGACGAACTCGCGGATGTCGGGCGCGAGGAGCGAGTCGAGGTCGATGTCGGAGGCGTGCTGTGAGGAGACCACGACGGTGTCGAGGCGGACGGCCTTGTCGCCGTCGTACTCGATGGTGACCTGGGTCTTGCCGTCGGGGCGCAGGTACGGGATGGTCCCGTTCTTGCGGACCTCGGACAGGCGGCGCGAGAGCCGGTGCGCGATGTGGATCGGCAGCGGCATGAGCTCGGGGGTCTCGTCGCAGGCGTAGCCGAACATCAGGCCCTGGTCACCGGCGCCCTGCTTGTCGAGCTCGTCCTCATCGCCCTCGACACGCTTCTCGTAGGCGGTGTCGACGCCCTGCGCGATGTCCGGGGACTGCGCGCCGATGGAGACCGACACGCCGCACGAGGCGCCGTCGAAGCCCTTCTTCGAGGAGTCGTAGCCGATTTCGAGGATCTTGTCCCGGACGAGCTGCGCGATCGGCGCGTAGGCCTTCGTCGTCACCTCACCCGCGATGTGGACGAGGCCGGTGGTGATGAGGGTCTCCACGGCGACGCGCGAGGTCGGATCCTCGGTGAGGAGTGCGTCGAGGATCGTGTCGCTGATCTGGTCAGCGATCTTGTCGGGGTGGCCCTCGGTCACGGACTCCGAGGTGAACAGACGACGGGACACAACGCTCCCTGGGGTTGCAGCGGCTGCTGGCTGATCATTTGGCGGAACCACATCGGGGGCTGCGCCCGATCACGTTCCGGATGCAGTTTATCGGTCGCCACCGTTGCCCGGACCATCCGTCTCGCCTTGTGGGAGCCGTGTGACCTGCGGCACTCCCATTCTTGCGTACGGAGGTGACCGAGTGAAGGGGAATCGACTCAGGCGCGTCGCGACGCGAACCGCTGCGTAACCCGGTCCCAAATCGCCTCAGCCAGCGCCTCCTTCGGACCATAGGGCACAGGATATTCCGACCCGCTGGAGTCCAGGATGACCGCCTCGTTCTCCTCGGATCCAAAGGTTCGGGTCGCGCCGACCTCGTTCACGACGAGAAGATCACATCCCTTGCGGCGCAGCTTGGCCCGGCCGTTGTCGAGGACGTCGTCGGTCTCGGCGGCGAAGCCCACCACCACCTGGCCCTCACGGGCCCGGTCGGCCGAGATCTCGGCGAGGACGTCCGGGTTGCGCACGAGCGCGACCGGGGCGGGGTCCTCCCCGTCCTTCTTCTTGATCTTGCCGTCGGCGTACTCGGCGGGCCGGAAGTCGGCCACGGCCGCGGCCATGACCACGGCATCGGCGTCCGGCGCCGCCTTGAGCACGGCTTCCCGCAGCTGTACGGCCGTCCCCACGCGTACGACGTCCACCCCGGCGGGGTCGGCCAGCGCGGTGTTGGCCGCGACCAGGGTGACCCGCGCCCCGCGGGCGACGGCCGTGCGGGCGAGCGCGTAGCCCTGCTTGCCGGAGGAGCGGTTCCCGAGGAAGCGCACCGGGTCCAGCGGTTCCCGGGTGCCGCCCGCGCTGATCACGACGTGGCGGCCGACCAGATCCGGCTCGGCCGCGCCGCGGCGCAGGACCTGTCGGCACACCTCGAAGATCTCTTCGGGGTCGGGCAGCCGCCCCTTGCCGGTGTCCTTGCCGGTGAGCCGGCCCACGGCGGGCTCGATGACAAGGGCGCCGCGGCGGCGCAGAGTGGCCACGTTCTCCCGGGTGGCCGGGTGCTCCCACATCTCGGTGTGCATCGCGGGGGCGAAGACGACCGGACAGCGGGCGGTGAGCAGCGTGTTCGTGAGCAGGTCGTCGGCGAGCCCGTGGGCGGCCCTGGCCAGCGTGTCGGCGGTGGCCGGGGCGACGACGACGAGGTCGGCGCCCTGGCCGATGCGCACGTGCGGCACCTCGTGGACGGTCTCCCACACTTCGGTGGAGGCGGGGTTCCCGGAGAGGGCGGCCCAGGTGGCCTCGCCGACGAAGTTCAGGGAGGCCGCCGTGGGCACCACCCGCACGTCGTGCCCGGACTCGGTCAGCCGGCGCAGCAGCTCGCAGGCCTTGTAGGCGGCGATCCCGCCGCTCACGCCCAGCACGACCTTCGGCTTACCCATCTGCGCACACCCCTTTTGACACTTTCGACTCGTCCGCCGCGTTCGGCTCTGATCGTCGTACCCATCCATGACACACCACAGGCCCGGCAGATGTTCTGCCGGGCCTGTGGTGAAGGAATCCCTCGGTGCCTTACTGGGCCGGGGCCTCGATGGCCTCGGAGGTCAGCAGACCCGCGTTGATCTCGCGCAGCGCGATCGAAAGCGGCTTCTCGTGGACGTGGGTGTCCACCAGCGGGCCGACGTACTCGAGCAGGCCCTCACCGAGCTGCGAGTAGTACGCGTTGATCTGACGCGCGCGCTTGGCCGCGTAGATCACGAGGCTGTACTTCGAGTCAGTGGCCTCGAGCAGCTCGTCGATCGGCGGGTTGATGATGCCCTCGGGCGCAGTGATGGAAGAGGACACGCTCTACCTTCCGAAGATGGATGAAAGATGGGGCCGCCTGCGGCCTGTCGATGTCGTGGAGATCAACCGGCGATTCAGACAACTTCCATCAAGGCTAGCAGCTCACGGGCCACGTCCTCGACGGAGGTGTTGACCAGGGTGACGTCGAACTCCGACTCGGCAGCGAGTTCGACCTTGGCCGCGGCGAGCCGGCGCTCGATCACCTCGGCCGATTCGGTGCCCCGGCCGGTGAGCCGGCGGACCAGCTCCTCCCAGCTCGGCGGAGCCAGGAAGACCAGCTGAGCCTCGGGCATGGACTCGCGGACGAGCCGTGCGCCCTGGAGGTCGATCTCCAGCAGTACCGGCTCGCCGTTCTCCAGGCGCTCCAGAACCGCGCCGCGCGGTGTGCCGTAGCGGTTGCCCGCGAACTCGGCCCACTCCAGCAGCTCGCCGTTGGCGATCAGCTTGTCGAACTCGTCGTCATTGACGAAGAAGTACTGGACTCCGTGTCGCTCACCGGGCCGCGGCTTGCGGGTGGTGGCCGACACCGAGAGCCATACCTCGGGGTGAACCTTGCGCATATGCGCGACGACCGTGCTCTTGCCGACCCCTGAAGGGCCGGAGAGCACGGTCAGCCGCGGACGAACCTCTGCTGCCATAGAGCGATTATCCAGGTTCCCAGGACTGCCTGAGAACGCCGGGAGAACTTCAGCCGTCGCGTCAGGCGCTGGTGCTGCCGAACTCGCGCTCCAGAGAGGCGATCTGGTTGGAACCGAGACCCCGGACACGCCGGGATTCGGAGATGCCGAGACGCTCCATGATCTGCTTGGCGCGCACCTTGCCCACGCCAGGCAGGGACTCCAGCAGGGCGGAGACCTTCATCTTGCCGATGACGTCGTTCTCCTGGCCCGTCTTGATGACCTCTTGGAGCGAGGCGCCGGAGTGCTTGAGTCGATTCTTCACCTCGGCCCGCTCCCGGCGAGCCGCGGCGGCCTTTTCGAGCGCGGCTGCGCGCTGTTCAGGGGTAAGGGGCGGAAGAGCCACGCCTACGTCACCTCGGATGTCGAACTGTCGGATACGGACCGGTGGGGAACCCGAGGGCACCACACCTGACGAGCTCCCGAACAGCGATGGAACTCGTTCGCTGCGCGTTCACTCTGCTCGGAGACTAGCGGGCAACACCGCTCCAGTCAGCGAGAACGAACGAAAAGTCCTGGTCAGCCTCCACTGAACCGTACATCACGGACAAAATACCCCCGTTTTGTCCGGTGAAGGGCGTTCGAATTTCGTCAGAAAGTGCGAGACCCCGCTCCGGCCGGATGCGGAGCGGGGTCCTTCGGTGGGCCCACCGGCGCCCACAGGGGTCACGCAGGAGTTCTTCCGGCACACCTCACGCGGAAACGGCCTCGCGGATCTCGTCGGAGAAGCGGCGGGCCGCGTCGCGCAGCGCCGCGGCGTCCGGTCCGTGCCCCAGGACGCCGCGCGAGACGTTCGGGACCACGTTGCGCACGGCCTTGCCGAAGACGGTCGGCAGGTCCGCCGCGGTCGCGCCCTGCGCACCGATGCCGGGGGCCAGCAACGGCCCGTTGATCTCCAGGTCGAAGGAGGACAGGTCGCCGAGGGTGGCGCCGACCACCGCGCCGAAGGATCCCATCGGGGCGGCGTCCGCGTTCTCCGCCGCCAGGTGCGCCAGCATCGTGGCCCCGATGCTCCGGCCGTCCTCGCGGACCGCGCGCTGGACCTCTGCGCCCTCCGGGTTGGACGTCAAGGCCAGGACGAACAGGCCCGCCCCCGACGCGCGCGCCAGCTCCACCGCAGGTGCCAGGGATCCGTAGCCCAGGTACGGGGACACCGTCAGGGCATCCGAGAACAGCGGCGAGGCCGGGTCCAGGAAGGCGGAGGCGTACGCGGCCATGGTCGAGCCGATGTCACCGCGCTTGGCGTCCATGACGACCAGGGTCCCGGCCGCCCGGGCGTCCGCGACGGTCCGCTCCAGGACGGCGACGCCCCGGGAGCCGAACCGCTCGAAGAAGGCGGCCTGCGGCTTGAAGACGGCCACGGACTCCGCGAGCGCCTCCACCACCGTGCGGGAGAAGCGCTCCAGGCCCGCGATGTCGTCCTGGAGGCCCCACTGGGCCAGCAGGGCGGCGTGCGGGTCGATGCCCACGCACAGCGGGCCGCGGGAGTCCATCGCAGCGCGGAGGCGGGTGCCGAAGGGGGGCAGGGTCACGGTGCGGCCTTTCGGGTCTCGGCGCCCACCGCGTCGGCGAGCGTCGCGTACGGGCTGGCGGCCAGGCGGGCGGCCAGGCCCTTGTGGATGGCACGGGCGTAGAGCGGGCCCTCGTAGATGAAGGCGCTGTAGCCCTGGATCAGCGTGGCGCCGGCCAGGATGCGCTGCCAGGCGTCCTCGGCGTTCTCGATGCCGCCGACCCCCACCAGCACCAGCCGGTCGCCCACGCGGGCGTACAGGCGGCGCAGCACCTCCAGGGAGCGCTCCTTGACGGGTGCGCCGGAGAGCCCGCCGGTCTCCTTGACCAAGGAGGGGGCGGACTTCAGGCCGAGGCCCTCCCGCGCGATGGTGGTGTTCGTGGCGATGATGCCGTCGAGGCCGAGCTCCAGGGCCAGGTCGGCGACGGCGTCGACGTCCTCGTCCGCCAGGTCGGGTGCGATCTTGACCAGCAGGGGGACCCGGCGGTCGGTCACGGTGCGGTCCGCGGCCTCGCGCACGGCCGTCAGCAGCGGGCGCAGCGACTCGGTGGCCTGGAGGTTGCGCAGGCCGGGGGTGTTGGGCGAGGAGACGTTCACGACGAGGTAGTCGGCGTGGCGGGCGAGGCGCTCGGTGGAGGTGACGTAGTCGCCCACGGCCTCCTCCTCGGGCACGACCTTGGTCTTGCCGATGTTGACGCCCACGACCGTCCTGAAGACGGCCTCACGGGCCGCCAGACGGTCGGCGACGGCTGCCGAGCCCTCGTTGTTGAAGCCCATCCGGTTGATCAGCGCACGGTCCGGCACGAGCCGGAAAAGCCGCTTCCTGGGGTTGCCGGGCTGCGGCTCGGCGGTCACCGTGCCGACCTCGATGTGGTCGAAGCCCAGCATCGACATCCCGTCGATGGCGACGGCGTTCTTGTCGAAGCCGGCCGCGAGGCCGAAGGGGCCGTGCATGCGCAGGCCGAGCGCCTCGGTGCGCAGTTCCGCGTACCGCGGGGCCAGGGTGGCCGCCACGAAGGTGCGCAGCACCGGGATGCGGGCTGTGAGGCGGATCCAGCGGAAGGCCATGTGGTGGGCGGCTTCCGGGTCCATGCGCTTGAAGACCAGGTTGAAGAAGATCTTGTACATCGTCGAGAGGATCCCTCTGCGCTCGTGAAGAGGGGGACACCCGTCGTGAAACCGGTGTCCCCCTCCCCCTTTCCGGGCTGTACGGGTGTTCAGTCGCGGGCCGCGGTCAGGTGCTCCGCGTGCTCCTGGAGGGAGCGGACGCCCACGTCGCCGCGGTTGAGCGCGTCGATGCCCTGCACGGCCGCGGCGAGCGCCTGGACCGTGGTCAGGCACGGGACGCCGCGGGCCACGGCCGCCGTGCGGATCTCGTAGCCGTCGAGGCGGCCGCCGGTGCCGTACGGGGTGTTGACGATCAGGTCGACCTGGCCGTCGTGGATGAGCTGGACGATCGTCTTCTCGCCGCCGGGGCCTTCGCCCTCGCTGAGCTTGCGCACGACGGTGGCGTTGATGCCGTTGCGGCGCAGGACCTCGGCGGTGCCGGAGGTGGCCATCAGCTCGAAGCCATGGGCGACGAGCTCGCGGGCCGGGAAGATCATCGAGCGCTTGTCGCGGTTGGCGACGGAGATGAACGCGCGGCCCTTGGTGGGCAGCGGGCCGTAGGCGCCGGCCTGCGACTTCGCGTAGGCGGTGCCGAAGACGGCATCGATGCCCATGACCTCGCCGGTGGAGCGCATCTCCGGGCCGAGGACGGTGTCCACGCCGCGGCCGTGGATGTCGCGGAAGCGCGACCACGGCATGACGGCTTCCTTGACGGAGATCGGCGCGTCGATCGGCAGGGTGCCGCCGTCACCGGTCTTCGGAAGCAGGCCCTCCTCGCGCAGCTCGGCGATGGTGGCGCCGAGCGAGATGCGGGCGGCGGCCTTCGCCAGCGGGACGGCGGTGGCCTTCGAGGTGAAGGGCACGGTCCGGGAGGCACGCGGGTTGGCCTCCAGGACGTAGAGGATGTCGCCCGCCATCGCGAACTGGATGTTGATCAGGCCGCGGACGCCGACGCCCTTGGCGATGCCCTCGGTGGAGGCGCGCAGCCGCTTGATGTCGTAGCCGCCGAGGGTGATCGGGGGCAGGGCGCAGGCCGAGTCGCCGGAGTGGATGCCGGCTTCCTCGATGTGCTCCATGACGCCGCCGAGGTAGAGCTCCTGACCGTCGTAGAGGGCATCCACGTCGATCTCGATGGCGTCGTCGAGGAAGCGGTCGACCAGCACCGGGCGGGTCGGGGAGATCTCGGTGGACTCCGCGATGTACGACTCCAGGCGCGCCTCGTCGTAGACGATCTCCATGCCGCGGCCGCCGAGGACGTACGACGGCCGGACGAGGACCGGGTAGCCGATCTCGTCGGCGATCGCCTTCGCACCGGCGAAGGTGGTGGCGGTGCCGTGCTTGGGAGCGGGCAGGCCCGCCTCCGCGAGGACCTGGCCGAAGGCGCCGCGGTCCTCGGCCGCGTGGATGGCCTCCGGCGAGGTGCCGACCACGGGGACGCCGTTGTCCTTGAGGGCCTGGGCGAGGCCCAGCGGCGTCTGGCCGCCGAGCTGGACGACGACGCCGGCGATGGGGCCTGCCAGGGACTCGGCGTGGACGATCTCCAGCACGTCCTCAAGCGTCAGCGGCTCGAAGTACAGGCGGTCGGAGGTGTCGTAGTCGGTGGAGACGGTCTCCGGGTTGCAGTTGACCATCACGGTCTCGTAGCCGGCGTCGCTGAGGGCGAAGGAGGCGTGGACGCAGGAGTAGTCGAACTCGATGCCCTGGCCGATGCGGTTGGGCCCGGAGCCCAGGATGATGACCGCGGGCTTGGTGCGCGGGGCGACCTCGGACTCCTCGTCGTACGAGGAGTAGAAGTACGGGGTCTTCGCGGCGAACTCGGCGGCGCAGGTGTCGACCGTCTTGTAGACCGGGCGGACGCCGAGGGCGTGGCGAACCTCGCGGACGACGTCCTCGCGCAGGCCGCGGATCTCGGCGATCTGGGCGTCGGAGAAACCGTGACGCTTGGCCTCGGCGAGCAGCCCGGGTTCGAGCTTCTCGGCACCGGCGAGCTCGTCGGCGATCTCCTTGATCAGGAAGAGCTGGTCCACGAACCAGGGGTCGATCTTCGTGGAATCGAAGACCTCCTCCTGGGTGGCGCCGGCGCGGATGGCCTGCATGACGGTGTTGATGCGGCCGTCGGTGGGGCGGACGGCGGTGGCCAGGAGCTCGTCCTTGTCACCGGGGTCGCCGACGAAGGTGAACTGCGAGCCCTTCTTCTCCAGCGAGCGCAGGGCCTTCTGGAGGGCCTCGGTGAAGTTGCGGCCGATGGCCATGGCCTCGCCGACCGACTTCATGGTCGTGGTGAGGGTGGCGTCGGCGAGCGGGAACTTCTCGAAGGCGAAGCGCGGGGCCTTGACGACGACGTAGTCGAGGGTCGGCTCGAAGGAGGCCGGGGTCTTCTCGGTGATGTCGTTGGGGACCTCGTCGAGCGTGTAGCCGATGGCCAGCTTGGCGGCGATCTTGGCGATCGGGAAGCCGGTGGCCTTCGACGCGAGCGCCGAGGAGCGCGAGACGCGCGGGTTCATCTCGATGACGATGACGCGGCCGTCGACCGGGTCGATCGCGAACTGGATGTTGCAGCCGCCGGTGTCGACGCCGACCTCGCGGATGATCGCGATGCCGATGTCGCGCAGCCGCTGGTACTCGCGGTCGGTGAGCGTCATGGCCGGGGCGACGGTGATCGAGTCACCGGTGTGGACGCCCATCGGGTCGAAGTTCTCGATGGAGCAGACGACGACCACGTTGTCGTGGCGATCGCGCATCAGCTCCAGCTCGTACTCCTTCCAGCCGAGGATGGACTCCTCCAGGAGCACCTCGGTGGTCGGGGAGAGCGTGAGGCCCTGGCCGGCGATGCGGCGCAGTTCGTCCTCGTCGTGGGCGAAGCCGGAGCCTGCGCCGCCCATGGTGAAGGAGGGACGGACGACGACGGGGTAGCCGCCGAGGGTCTCGACGCCCTTGAGGACGTCGTCCATCGAGTGGCAGATGACCGAGCGGGCGGATTCGCCGTAGCCGATCTTGGCCTTGACGGCCTCGACGACGCCCTTGAAGAGGTCGCGGTCCTCGCCCTTGTTGATGGCCTCGACGTTGGCGCCGATGAGCTCGACGCCGTACTTCTCCAGCACCCCCTGCTCGTGCATGGAGATGGCGGTGTTCAGTGCGGTCTGGCCGCCGAGGGTGGGAAGCAGCGCGTCGGGGCGCTCCTTCGCGATGATCTTCTCGACGAACTCGGGGGTGATCGGCTCGACGTACGTGGCGTCGGCGATCTCCGGGTCGGTCATGATCGTCGCGGGGTTCGAGTTGACCAGGATGACGCGCAGGCCCTCGGCCTTGAGGACGCGGCAGGCCTGGGTGCCGGAGTAGTCGAACTCTGCGGCCTGACCGATCACGATCGGGCCGGAGCCGATGACCAGGACGGACTGGATATCGGTGCGCTTAGGCACGCTCGGCCTCCATCAGGGATACGAAGCGGTCGAAGAGGTACGCGGCGTCGTGCGGGCCCGCGGCCGCTTCGGGGTGGTACTGGACGGAGAAGGCCGGCTGGTCGAGCAGCTGGAGGCCTTCGACGACCTGGTCGTTCAGGCAGACGTGGGAGACCTCGGCGCGGCCGTAGGGGGTCTCGGAGACCTTGTCCAGGGGCGCGTCGACGGCGAATCCGTGGTTGTGGGCGGTGACCTCGACCTTGCCCGTGGTGCGGTCCTGGACGGGCTGGTTGATGCCCCGGTGGCCGTACTTCAGCTTGTAGGTGCCGAAGCCGAGGGCACGGCCGAGGATCTGGTTGCCGAAGCAGATGCCGAAGAGCGGGGTCTTGCGCTCCAGGACGCCCCGCATGACGGCGACGGGGCCGTCGGCGGTGGCCGGGTCGCCCGGGCCGTTGGAGAAGAACACGCCGTCGGGGGCGACCGCGTAGACGTCCTCGACGGTGGCGGTGGCGGGCAGCACGTGCACCTCGATGCCGCGCTCGGCCATGCGGTGCGGGGTCATGCCCTTGATGCCCAGGTCGACGGCCGCGACGGTGAAGCGCTTCTCCCCGATCGCGGGGACGACGTAGGTCTCCTTGGTGGCGACCTCGGCGGAGAGGTTCGCGCCCTTCATCTCGGGCTGGGAGCGGACCTTGGCCAGCAGGGCCTCGTCACGGATGCCGACCCAGGCCTCACCGGAGAAGATGCCGACGCGCATCGCACCGCGCTCGCGCAGGTGACGGGTCAGGGCGCGGGTGTCGACGCCGGAGATGCCGACGACCCCCTGCCGGACGAGCTCCTCGTCCAGGGTTCGCCGGGAGCGCCAGTTGGAGGGGATGCGGGCGGGGTCGCGCACGACGTAGCCGGAGACCCAGATGCGGGAGGACTCGGGGTCCTCGTCGTTGACGCCGGTGTTGCCCACGTGGGGGGCGGTCATCACGACGACCTGCCGGTGGTACGACGGGTCGGTGAGGGTCTCCTGGTAGCCGGTCATGCCGGTGGAGAACACGGCCTCGCCGAAGGTCTCCCCCACTGCGCCGTAGGCACGGCCGCGGAAGATGCGGCCGTCCTCCAGGACGAGTACGGCGGGAGCTTTGGCTGCTCCCCTGGTGGAGGTCGTCATCGTTCGGCGCCTTCCGTCGTGATGGATGTGTTCATGAGGTTGATCGCTTCGACCCATGCGGCGTGTTCGGCCGCGCGGTCGGAGCGGAATCCGGAGTCGATCAGCTTGTCGCCGTGCGCCCAGGTGACGACGAGCAGACCGCCCTCGGTGAGTACCTTGCCCGCGATTCCCTTGTCGAGGCGGGCGCCGCGCAGCTGCGCGGCCGGTACGAAGAAGTCGCCTGCACCCGGTCGGACCACGTCGAGGCCCGCGTCGGTGAGGGTGAGCTCGACCCGGCTGCGGACGCCCAGGCCGTGGGCGACGATCCGGTCGAGCCACTGCCCGGCGGTGGTGGAGCCGTGGTACCGGCCGGTGAGCGCCAGCCGGTGCTCGGGAAGGCCGTCCGGGGCAGCGGGGAGCTCCGGCAGATCGTTCTGCAGGGCTCCTCGCCATTTCCAGCCCTGGCGCATCAGCCAGTACACGAACGCGATGAAGACGACCAGGCCGATCACCCATGCGATGCGGGCGCCCAGATCGGTCACCTCCGCCGACTGTCGTTCGGCGGCCTCGGCGGCCAGTTGGATCACTGCAGGTGTCACGCCAGTTTCCCGTCCACGACCGTTGCCCGGCCCCGCAGGAAGGTGTAGGTGACGCGCCCCGGCAGCTCACGGCCCTCGTAGGGCGTGTTGCGGCTGCGGGAGGCGAAGTGTGCGGGGTCCACGACACCACGGTACGAGGTATCGACCAAGGTCAGGTTCGCGGGTTCACCAGCCGAGACGGGACGGCCGTGGTGGTCCAGGCCGCCGATGCGGGCCGGGGCGAAGCTCATGCGCTCGGCGACGCCGGCCCAGTCGATCAGACCGGTCTCCACCATCGTCTGCTGGACGACGGACAGCGCGGTCTCCAGGCCCACCATGCCCATGGCGGCGGCGGCCCACTCGCAGTCCTTGTCCTCGTGCGGGTGCGGGGCGTGGTCGGTGGCGACGATGTCGATCGTGCCGTCGGCGAGGGCCTCGCGCAAAGCCATGACGTCGCGCTCGGTGCGCAGCGGCGGGTTGACCTTGTAGACCGCGTTGTAGGAGCGGACGAGCTCGTCGGTGAGGAGCAGATGGTGCGGGGTGACCTCGGCGGTGACGTCGATGCCGCGGGACTTGGCCCAGCGGACGATCTCGACGGAGCCTGCGGTGGAGAGGTGGCAGATGTGCACGCGGGAGCCGACGTGCTCGGCGAGGAGCACGTCGCGGGCGATGATCGACTCCTCGGCGACGGCGGGCCAGCCGCCGAGGCCGAGCTCGGCGGAGACGACGCCCTCGTTCATCTGGGCGCCCTCGGTGAGGCGGGGTTCCTGGGCGTGCTGGGCGACGACGCCGCCGAAGGCCTTCACGTACTCCAGCGCGCGCCGCATGATCACGGCGTCGTCGACGCACTTGCCGTCGTCGGAGAAGACGGTCACGCGGGCGGCGGACTCGTGCATGGCACCCAGCTCGGAGAGCTGCTTGCCCTCCAGGCCGACGGTGACGGCGCCGATGGGCTGCACGTCGCAGTAGCCGGACTCCTTGCCCAGGCGCCAGACCTGCTCGACGACGCCGGCGGTGTCGGCGACGGGGAAGGTGTTCGCCATGGCGAAGACGGCGGTGTAGCCGCCGGAGGCGGCGGCACGGGTGCCGGTCAGGACGGTCTCGGAGTCCTCGCGGCCGGGCTCGCGCAGGTGGGTGTGCAGGTCGACGAGACCGGGGAGGAGGATCTGGCCCTCGGCCTCGATGACGGTCGCGCCCTCGGCGGAGAGGTTCCGGCCGACCTCGGCGATGGTTTCGCCGTCGATCAGGACGTCCTGCGCCTCGCCGCCGAGTACCTTCGCGCCACGGATAAGGATCTTGCTCATGGTTACTTGCTCTCCTCGGTACGGGCGGGGGCGGCGGGGGTGGTCGTGACGGCCGGCTCGGAGCCGCCGAGCAGCAGGTAGAGGACGGCCATGCGGGTGGAGACGCCGTTGGCGACCTGTTCGACGGCCGTGCAGCGCTCGGAGTCGGCGACCTGGGCGGTGATCTCCATGCCGCGGTTCATCGGGCCGGGGTGCATCACGATGGCGTGCTCGGGCATCTTGGCCATGCGGTCGCCGTCCAGGCCGTACCGGCGGGAGTACTCGCGCTCGGTCGGGAAGAAGGCGGCGTTCATGCGTTCGCGCTGCACACGCAGCATCATCACCGCATCGGACTTCGGCAGCACGTCGTCGAGGCTGTACGAGACCTCGCACGGCCAGGTCTCGACACCGATCGGGACCAGCGTGGGCGGGGCCACCAGGGTGACCTCGGCGCCGAGGGTGTGCAGCAGGTGGACGTTGGAGCGCGCCACGCGGCTGTGCAGGACGTCTCCGACGATGGTGATGCGGCGGCCGGAGAGGTCCTTGCCGAGGCCGGCGTCGCGGCCGACGAGGCGCCTGCGCATGGTGAAGGCGTCCAGCAGGGCCTGGGTGGGGTGTTCATGGGTGCCGTCGCCGGCGTTGACGACGGCGGAGTCGATCCAGCCGGAGGTCGCGAGCCGGTAGGGGGCGCCGGAGGCGTGGTGGCGGATGACGACGGCGTCGGCGCCCATCGCCTCCAGGGTGAGCGCGGTGTCCTTGAGGGATTCGCCCTTGGAAACCGAGGAGCCCTTGGCGGAGAAGTTGATGACGTCGGCGGAGAGCCGCTTGGCGGCCGCCTCGAAGGAGATCCGGGTGCGGGTGGAGTCCTCGAAGAAGAGGTTGACGACGGTGAGGCCGCGCAGCGTGGGCAGCTTCTTGATCGGCCGGTCCGCGACACGGGCCATCTCCTCGGCGGTGTCGAGGATCAGGACGGCGTCGTCGCGCGTGAGATCGGCGGCCGAGATGAGGTGGCGCTTCATCTGGATGGCTCCGTAGGTCGGGAGGGCGTGGTGCAGGCGGACTGACGTGCAGCGGACTGACGTGCAGGGGTGCGAGCGGGCAGGGCGGGGCCCGGCGCGGACCCCGCAGGGGTCCGTCGTCGAGGTGGGCTACTGTCCCGCCGCCCGGGCGGTCCGCTGGCCGAGCAGCACGGCGTCACGGCCGTCCTCCTCCTGGAGCTGGACCTTGACGGTCTCCCGCAGCGACGTGGGGAGGTTCTTGCCGACGTAGTCGGCACGGATCGGCAGTTCGCGGTGGCCGCGGTCGACGAGGACGGCGAGCTGCACGGCGCGGGGGCGGCCGAGGTCGCCGAGGGCGTCGAGCGCGGCGCGGATGGTGCGGCCGGAGAAGAGGACGTCGTCGACGAGGACGACGAGGCGGCCGTCGAGGTCGTCGCCGGGGATCTCGGTGCGACCGATCGCACGGGCGGGCTTCATCCGCAGGTCGTCGCGGTACATGGTGATGTCGAGGGAACCGACCGGGATCTTCGTGCCGGTGATCTCTTCGAGCTTGGCGGCCAGACGGCGGGCCAGGTGCACGCCGCGGGTGGGGATGCCGAGGAGCACCACGTCGTCGGCGCCCTTGGCGCGTTCGACGATCTCGTGGGCGATGCGGGTCAGGACCCGGGCGATGTCCTGCGCCTCCAGTACGGGGCGCGCGGAATCGGAGTTCTGCTGGGCGTCCATGAAAAGGACCTCCTTCTCCGCCTCACGGGACGGACCTTAAAGGACGTCTGATGTACGTCTCACACGGTACCAGGGAGGCGGTGGCGGGTCGGCACCCGGGGGTGGCGCGGGGGCGCGCACGGGGCTGTCGGCGCCGCCCCGGCGGGGGGACGGGGACCATTCGGCTTGACGCATCCAAGTAACGCTGCGTAACCTCACAGTGAGTTACCAGCCGCGCGGCGGAGCCGCACGTAGTTACGTAGTCGCAGTGTCCATGCAGTCACAGCGTCACAGCGTCCGGGAGCGTTATGTCCAGCGAATACGCCAAACAGCTCGGGGCCAAGCTCCGCGCCATCCGCACCCAGCAGGGCCTTTCCCTCCACGGTGTCGAGGAGAAGTCGCAGGGCCGGTGGAAGGCCGTGGTGGTCGGGTCGTACGAGCGCGGGGACCGCGCCGTGACCGTCCAGCGCCTTGCCGAGCTGGCGGACTTCTACGGGGTGCCGGTGCAGGAACTGCTGCCGGGCACGACTCCCGGCGGAGCGGCCGAGCCGCCGCCGAAGCTGCGCCTCGACCTGGAGCGCCTGGCGGGCGTCCCCGCCGAGAAGGCCGGTCCGCTGCAGCGTTACGCGGCGACGATCCAGAGCCAGCGCGGCGACTACAACGGCAAGGTGCTGTCGATCCGCCAGGACGACCTGCGCACCCTGGCCGTCATCTACGACCAGTCGCCCTCGGTCCTGACCGAGCAGCTGATCAGCTGGGGCGTGCTGGACGCGGACGCCCGTCGCGCGGTGGCGCACGAGGACGCCTGATCCTCAAGCCCCCCACCAGCAGAAACGTTACCGGTGGCCGCCGGACCCCCACAGGGGTCC
>NZ_JBHYMC010000060.1:0-46326 GCF_042742535.1 Streptomyces sp. NPDC058880 | reverse complement strand
GAGCTGACCCCGGGGTTCGGGCACCCGGCGGCGGGGGCCCGGGGCCCCCGCGCCCGGGGCCTCGGGTCCGTCCGGCACGGACGGACCCGAGGCCGCGGGCCTTCAGCACCGCGGCGGCAGGACCCGCCCCGACGGAGAACTGTGCACGCCCGCGTGGTATTTGGGGATGCGCACGGTCACCTTCATGCCGGCGCCGACCCCCGTCTCCATCACCGGACCGTACGCGTCCCCGTACACCTGCCGGATCCGCTCGTCGACATTGGGCAGTCCCACCCCCGACGAGGAACCCCCGCGCTCCCCGGCCAGGATCCGGCGCAACAGGGCCGGATCCATCCCCACCCCGTTGTCCTCGACGGTGATCACGGCGTCGGGACCCGTGTCCTGTGCCGTGATCGTGATCCGGCACTCCTTGGTCGAGTCCTCCAGCCCGTGTTTGACGGCGTTCTCCACCAGCGGCTGCAGACACAGGAACGGCAGGGCCACCGGCAGCACCTCGGGCGCCACCTGCAAGGTCACCTTCAGCCGGTCACCGAACCGGGCCCCGGCCAGCGCCAGGTACTGCTGGATGGAACGCAACTCATCGGCCAGCGTGGTGAATTCGCCGTGCCGGCGGAAGGAGTAACGCGTGAAGTCCGCGAACTCCAGCAGCAGCTCCCGCGCCCGCTCCGGATCGGTCCGCACGAACGAGGCGATCGCCGCCAGCGAGTTGAAGATGAAATGCGGGGAGATCTGCGCCCGCAGTGCCTTGATCTCCGCCTCCATCAGCCGGGTCCGCGAACGGTCCAGCTCGGACAGCTCCAGCTGCACCGACACCCACCGCGCCACCTCCGTCGCGGCCCGTACCAACACCGCCGACTCCCGCGACCCGTACGCCACCAGCGCCCCCAGCACCCCGTCCTCGCCGGTCAGCGGGGCGAACACCGCCCACTTCAGCGGACAGTCCGGCCGCAGGCAGTCCGTCCGCACGCTCTGGCTGCGCCCCGACTCCAGCATCACCGCCACCCGCGCCATCGCCCGCCGCTCGTGGTGGTCGGCACCCGGGCCGTCCCACGCCAGGACCGCCTCCCGGTCCGTCAGGCACAGCGCCTCCGTCCCCAGCAGCGACCGCAGCCGCCGGGCCGCCTTGCGCGCCGCATCCTCGGTCAGTCCGGCGCGCAGCGGGGGAGCGGCCAGCGAAGCCGTGTGCAGCGTGTGGAAGGTGGCCCGCTCCACCGGAGTGCCCAGGTCCAGACCCGCCAGGCGCTCCCCGCGCCGCGCGTGCCAGCGGCCCGCCGCCCAGCCGAGCCCCAGCATCACCGCCGCACCCGCCACCACCAGCACGGCGAGCAGTGCCTGTCCCACCCCGGTCACCGCAGGCCCCCCGCACGGCTCCCCGCCACGACCTCCGGCAGGTGCAGCCGGGTCAGGATCGCCGCCGTCCCCGCCGGTATCCGGGACCGGGTGGCCAGCGACACCGCCACCATCGTCAGGAACCCGAGCGGTACCGACCATGCCGCCGGCCAGGCCAGCATCGTGTGCGCCCAGCCCGCCGGAGCCAGCCCGGTCCGTGTCGCCAGCACTGCGCTCAGCGCGGCCCCGCCACCGGTGACCAGCCCGGCCACCGCACCCGGCGGGGTCAGTCCGCGCCACCAGATGCCCAGCACCAGCAGCGGGCAGAACGACGAGGCCGACACGGCGAACGCCAGGCCCACCGCGTCCGCCACCGGCACCTGGGTGGCCGCCATGCTCCCGCCCAGCGGCACCCCGATCGCCACCAGCGCCGCCCACCGGAAACCGTGCGCCCCGCACCTCGGCAGCACGTCCTGGTGCAGTACCCCGGCCACCGCCACGGTCAGGCCCGAGGCCGTCGACAGGAACGCCGCAAAGGCACCCCCGGCCAGCAGGGCCCCCAGCAACTCGCCCAGCACACCGCCCAGCATCCGCTCCGGGAGCACCAGCACCGCGGCGTCCGCGTCACCCGTCAGCGCCAGCTCGGGGGCGTAGATCCGGCCCAGCGCCCCGTACACCGGCGGCAGCAGGTAGAAGGCACCGACCAGCCCCAGCACCACCAGCGTGGTGCGCCGCGCCGCCCGCCCGTTGGGGCTCGTGTAGAAGCGGACCGCCACGTGCGGCAAGCCCATCGTCCCGAGGAACGTCGCCAGGATCAGTCCGTACGTGGCGTACAGCCGGTACTCCCGCAGCTCCCCGGACGGCGGCTCCGACCACGTGCCCACCCCCGCCCCCGGCTCCGCCCGGGCGTCCGGGACCGGTGTGTCCGCGGCGAACTCCAGCCGCGCGTGAGCCCGTACGGAATGTTCACCGGCGGCCAGCACCAGCGGTACCGACACATGGCTGCGGCCGTCCACCTGCCCGGTCACCGTCACCGCCAGCGGCTCCCGCACCGACAGTCGCACGTCCTGCGCGAGCGTCACCGACGTGGCCTGGCGGAAGACCGCCGGCGCGTCGAAGGTGGCCCGCGGCGCACCGTCCCCGGCCCACGCGCCGAGCAGGAAGAACGCAGGCACCAGCAGGGCGGTCAGCTTGAGCCAGTACTGGAAGGCTTGCACGAAGGTGATGCTGCGCATCCCGCCGGCGGCCACAGCCACGCTCACCACACAGGACACGACCAGCCCGCCGGCCCAGTGCGGAGCCCCGGTGAGGATCTCCAAGGTCAGCCCGGCCCCCTGCAACTGCGGCAGCAGGTACAGCCAGCCGACCCCGACCACGAACAGCACCGCGATCCGGCGCACCGCCCGGGACTCCAGCCGCGCCTCGGCGAAGTCGGGCAGCGTGTAGGCGCCGGACCGCCGCAGCGGGGCGGCCACCAGTGCCAGCAGCACCACGTATCCGGCCGTGTAGCCGACCGGATACCAGAGCATCCCGGGGCCCTGCAGCAGCACCAGCCCGGCCACCCCGAGGAAGGACGCCGCGGAGAGGTACTCCCCGCTGATCGCCGCCGCGTTCAGCCGCGGCCCCACCGTGCGCGAGGCCACGTAGAAGTCGGACGTGGTCCGGGATATCCGCAGGCCCAGCGCGCCGAGCAGCAGGGTGACCAGGACGACGACACCGACCGCGGTCAGCGCGTACGTCTGGTTCACCAGAGCGGTCCTTCGGACGGGAGGCGGGGTGACCGGAGTCTACGCAGGCCCCCGACCGGGCGACAGACACGATTCGGACCCTCCCGGTCCGCCGCCGTCAGATGGCCGGGTCACGATGCCCGGCGCAGTCCCGCAGTGCGATCTCCAGCTCCACGTACGACTCCTCCGCGCGCCGGAAGGCCAGCGTCAGCGCCGCCTCCGCACGCGGCGGGACCTGATCGCGGACGCCCTCACCCGCCTCGTACAGGATGTCTGCCCAGCGGGCGGCCGCACTGCGCAGCAGGGCGAGCAGCGCCTCGGCCTCGGCGGGCCCCGCCGGCCGCCTCCGCGGCAGCCCGCTCAGGGCGTCGACCAGCGCCTGGACCTCGGACATCTCGCTCCTCCCGGGCCGGGAAGATCCACGATACGCAGCGGCGACGGCATCGGCGGGCCGTTCACACCACCGCTGCGGCAGGCGGCTCCCGCGGATCGCCGTACGCCCCTCCCGGTGCGGTGAACGGCATCCGCGCGCGCCCGGCGGTCGCCGCGAACAAGCCCGGCAGGGGCGTACGGTGGGCGACGGCGGGCCGCGGCGACCGGATTCAACCGGTCGCGTGCCGCATCAGCAGGTCCCGCAGCTCCCGCGCATGCCTGCGGCTCACCTGGAGGTCCGCCGACCCGACCCGGACCGTGGTCGTGCCCGAGTCCAGCCGGAGCTCGTCGATCCGGGCCAGCGCCACCAGGTGGCGGCGGTGGATCCGCACGAACCCGCGCGCCGCCCAGCGCTCCTCCAGCGTGGACAGCGGGATCCGCACCAGATGGCTGCCCCCGTCGGTGTGCAGGCGGGCGTAGTCGCCCTGCGCCTCGACGTAGGCGATGTCGGCGATCGCCACGAAGCGGGTGACGCCGCCCAGTTCGACCGCGATCTGCTCCGGGCCGCGGTCGGCGGCGGCGCCCTCCGGAGCAGGCCGGGCTGTCGCGACCACGGCCGGCTCGGCCGGCTCCGGAGGTGCCGGTGCCGTGGCGGCGGTCGGCACCGCCTCGGCCCGGCCCAGCTGCGCACAGGCCCGCCGTACGGCCTCGGCCAGCCGCTCCGGGCGCACCGGCTTGAGCACGTAGTCCACGGCCTTCAGGTCGAAGGCCTGCACGGCGAAACCTTCGTGGGCGGTGACGAACACGATCAGCGGCGGGTGCGCGAACCCGGCCAGCAGCCGGGCGATGTCCAGCCCGGTCAGACCGGCCATATGGATGTCGAGGAACACCACGTCGATGCCGTCGGGCCCGTCATGACCCGACTCCAGCGCCCGGGTGACCCGGCGCAGCGCCTCGGTGGCGTCCGAGGCGCCCTCGGCGCTGCGCACCCGGGGGTCGGAGCGCAGCAGGTAGAGGAGTTCCTCCAGGAGCGGTTTCTCGTCGTCGACAGCGAGCACGCGCAGCATGCGGCCGAGTCTAGTGGGGGGTCCGGCCGGTCCGGCCGGGCTCGCGGGCCCCGGCATCCTCCGGGGAGGGCACGTTCGGGCCGCTCCGGAGCGCCGTGAACAGTGCGCGGCCCCTGCCCGGGGGGAGGTGGGGCAGAGGCCGCGCGGACCGTGGTGGTGGGGGGATCGGGCCGGCTACTGGACGGTGATCAGCTTGCCGTCGGGGGAGACCGCGTACCAGGTTCCGCCCACGCCCTGCCCGTTGGTGTCGCCGGGCTTCTTGTCGCCGGAGAAGGTGTAGACGGGCCAGCAGTCGACGGTCTGCTGCTTCTTGCCGTCGGGGCGGTCCATGACCCGGTAGTTCTTCTCGATGATGCCCTTGGCGTTGGCCTTGTCCACCGGGGGCACGACCGGCCATTTGGCCAGGCAGTCACCGACGCAGTTGGAGACCATCGGCCAGGCGGTGTCCTTCTTGAAGCGGTAGACCGTCATGCCCTTGCCGTCGACGATGTGCTCGCCCAACTTCGGGTCCTTCGCGACGGACAGGCCGGGGGTCGGCTCGCCGGCCTCGGCGGGAGCACCCTCGGCGGGGGCGTCCGGGGCGGCCTCGGCCGGAGCCGACTTCGCCGCCTTCTTGCCGTCCGGACCGAAGGCGAACCACACTCCGCCGACACCCTGGCCGTTGATGTCGCCCGGCTTGGCGTCCTTGTTGAAGCGGTACGCGGGCCAGCCCGCAACCGTCAGCTGCTTCGTGCCGTCGCTGCGCACCACCTCGCCGAGCAGCGACGGGTCCATGCCCGAGGCGGCGGTCACGTCACCGGCCGCGACCACCGGCCAGGTCTTCGCGCAGTCCCCCTCGCAGTTGGACTTCGGGGGCTTCGCGGTGTCCTTGTCGAACCGGTAGAGGGTCAGGCCCGCGCTGTCGGTCAGGACCGAACCGAGCTGCTCGGTGACCGACGCCGCCAGCTGGCCGCCGGGCTGGTTGCCCGGGCCGGCCGCCGCCGGGGCGGCCTCGGCGGCGCCGGCGGGCTGTGTGGAGTCCGAGGCCGAGTAGTCCGAGGGGCCGCAGGCGCTGGCCGCCAGGACGACGGCTGCGGCGGCCGCGGCGAAGGTGGTTGCGCGCTTCATGCCCATGTTGATCTCTCCCACATCGTGTCTGTCTGTGCCGTCGCCCCCAGCGGCGGCAACTGTGCACAGGACACGCCCTGGTGGACGGGATCTGTTCACCCCGTCCGGTGTGGGCTGTTTCACTCACCCCGCACCGAACCCGGCGCGCCGCAGGGCCGTGGCCACAGCGAGGCCGAGCACCTGGTGTCCGGAGTCGTTGGGGTGCAGCCCGTCCGCGAGGTGTTCGGGTCCGAGCAGGTCACGGCCGGGGAGGACGGCGAGCCGGGCGTCACCGGCGGCGATCCGGTCGTGGGCGGCGCGCTC
Organism: Streptomyces sp. NPDC058880; assembly: GCF_042742535.1. Taxonomy (NCBI): domain Bacteria; kingdom Bacillati; phylum Actinomycetota; class Actinomycetes; order Kitasatosporales; family Streptomycetaceae; genus Streptomyces; species Streptomyces sp. NPDC058880. The sequence goes on along the minus strand of NZ_JBHYMC010000060.1, from coordinate 40,421 downwards.
CATCGCGTCGCGCAGCGCGCCCAGGGTGGCGCCGAGCCGGTTCGGGGTGCGTTCGGCGTCGGGCCGCAGCACGGGGGAGACCAGCAGCAGGGGGGTCCGCGGGTGCCCCTGGCGGACCAGTTCGAGGAAGGCGCGCGTGGTCTCGTACAGCAGCGGCGCGGAGAACGGCACCCGGGACCAGCAGTTGGTGCCGAAGGCGAGGGTCAGGACGTCCGCCGGTAGCCCCGAGAGCTGTTCGGCGGTGGCGAGTTCACCGCGCGCTGCGCCCGCGTAGCCAAGGTTGACGGTGTCCCAGCCGAGGGCTCGGCCGGCGACGGAGGGCCAGCCGTGGGCAGGGCGGGTGGCCCACCAGCCCTCGGTGATGGAGTCGCCGTGGACGACCCAGCGCGGAGTGGGCGGTGCGGGCGCGAGGGCGCCGCCGATCCCGCGCAGGCCGAGCACGACGGGCGACTGGTTCTCGGGCGGGTGGATGGTGAAGGGACCGTGGAAAGGCCCGTCGCCACCCCCGAGCCCGATGCGTACGACAGCCTCCGCGGCCGGTTCGGTGAACACCTCGCTGACCACCCCGTGGCGGTCCCACAGGGCGAAGCCGTGAGCGAGGTCGCGCAGGGCGTCCGTGGGGCCGGGCACGGTGGCCCGGTAGCGGATCTCGACCGCCGTCGCGGTCTCGGTGGTGAACTCCAGGCGCACCCCGATGGGCAGGGTGGCCCGCTCGCCGGTGTCCCAGGGCAGCCGCATCGTGTCGGCGGGGTCGGCGCGCACCGGACGGCCCTTGTCCAGCCAGGCGATCCCGCGCAGGAAGGGCTGCGGGTCCTGCCATCCGCCGGGCACCTCGTCCCGCCCTGCGCCCCGCCGCTCGGCCCGCCACCGGTCGCCCTGCCGCCGGTCGTCCCGCTGCTGCTCCTCCTGTCGCCGGTCCGGCCACACCGCCCGTCCGGGCCGCCCCGCCCGCTCCTGCCGCGGTCCCGGCCGCCCCTCGTCGTGCACCGGTGCGCTCATCCTTCGCCTCCGATCGTCGGGTACGGGAACTCCACGCCGACCCCGCCGTCCACCACGGGCTTCTGCCCCGCCCCGTACGAGGGCAACGGTGGGACGGGGGAGCACGTGGTGGCCGCGCCGCCACCGCGTTCACCCGTACCCCGCGGCGGCCTGCTTCCACCGCCGCCGGGCGGCACCGATGCGATCCGGGTGGCCGCGGTGGGCCCGGTGGGCACGGTGGGCACGGCTGCCGTGTGCGGCGCGCCTCGGGCCACCGGTGCCGGCACCGGCACCGGCGCGCCGATCGTGCGGAGCGCGTCCGGCTCAGGGCCGCAGGCTGCGACAAATCTGACGAAGTGTCAATGGAGCGGGTCTCCGGCGGCCCGCGCAGCGATCGATCATCCCTACGCAACAAACAACTGTCCGTGACCGATCCGCGCAATGATCGTGCGCCAATGTGCAAGGATGGTCCATTACGGGCGGTATCACTCAGCTCGTAGGCTCACTCGCTGTACGTGGAGTGGCGCGGATCGCCTGCTCGGCGGTCCCCCATGCCAGGCCCTTCCTCCGTCGGGCCCTGTCCTGCTCCGGACCGTCGCGGTCGACGCCTCATCCCCGACCTCTCCGATCCGCAGTGACAAGGAGTCCCCTCGTGCTCGACCACGGCCAGGCGCCACCGCTCGCTTCCGAGCCCCGCAGGCCCGCCAACCCGCTGCTCCGCCGCAAGCCGGTCGAGCTGCTGGTCGCCGAAGGCGGCCAGGGCGAAGGCGGCGCGCTCAAGCGTTCGCTCACCATGTGGCAGCTGACCATGATCAGCATCGGCGCGACCCTGGGCACGGGCATCTTCGTCGTCCTCGGCGAAGCCACCCCGATCGCCGGCCCGGCCGTCTTCATCGCCTTCATCGTCGCGGGCCTGACCGCGCTCTTCTCGGCGCTCTCCTACGCCGAGCTCGCGGGCTCCATCCCCGTCTCGGGCTCCTCGTACTCCTACGCCTACGCCACCATGGGCGAGCTCATAGCCTGGGTCTGCGGCTGGTGCCTGGTCCTGGAGTACGGCGTCTCGGTCGCCGCCGTCGCCGTCGGCTGGGGCCAGTACCTCAACGAGCTGCTCGACGGCACGCTCGGCGTCACCATCCCCGAGGGCTTCTCCGCTCCGCTGGGCGAGGGCGGCTACATCAACATGCCGGCGCTGGTCGTCGTCCTGCTCTGCATGGTGTTCCTGCTGCGCGGCGCCAAGGAGAGCGCCCGGATCAACACGATCATGGTCGCCGTCAAGATCGTCACGCTGGGCCTCTTCATCGTGATCGGCTTCATGGGCATCAAGGCCGGCAACTACACCCCGCTGGCCCCGCTCGGCGTCACCGCCATCAGCACCGCCGCCTCCATGCTCTTCTTCTCCTACATCGGCTTCGACGCGGCCTCCACGGCTGGCGAGGAGGCCAAGGACCCGAAGCGGGACCTGCCCCGCGCGATCATGCTCTCGCTGCTGATCGTCACCGCGATCTACTGCCTCGTCGCCCTGGTCGCCGTCGGCGCCATGCCGTGGCAGGAGTTCGAGGGCAGCGAGGCCGCCCTGGCCCAGATCATGGAAGACGTCACCGGCCACTCCTTCTGGAGCGTCATCCTGGCCGCCGGCGCGGTCGTCGCCATCGCCAGCGTCGTCTTCGCCGTCCTCTACGGCCAGACCCGCATCCTCTTCGCCATGTCCCGCGACGGCCTGATGCCGAAGGCCTTCGCCAAGGTCGACGAGAAGACCGGCACCCCGAAGGTCAACACGATCATCGTCTGCCTCTTCTGCGGACTCCTCGCCGCCTTCATCCCGCTGGGTGAACTGGCCAACGCCACCAGCATCGGCACGCTCTTCGCCTTCGGCCTGGTCAACGTGGCGGTCGTCATCCTGCGCTACACCCGCCCCGAGATGAACCGCACCTTCAAGGTCGCCCTCTTCCCGGTCACCCCGATCCTGGGCTTCCTCTTCTGCGCGTACCTCATGACCGAGCTGCCGCTGGCCACCTGGTTGGTGTTCGGTGGCTGGATGGCGGTCGGGCTCGTGATCTACTTCTTCTACGGCATGCGCCGCTCCAGCCTGGCCACCGTGGCCGACGTGGCCGCCCCGGCCGCGGAGGTCGCTGAACAGAAGTGATTCACCCCCCGTGCGACTGAACGATCTCGACGAACGCATCGTGCACGCCCTCGCCGAGGACGCCCGCCGCTCCTACGCGGACATCGGCTCCGAGGTCGGGCTCTCCGCCCCCGCCGTGAAGCGGCGCGTGGACCGGCTGCGCGCCGAAGGCGCCATCACCGGATTCACCGTCCGCGTCGACCCGGCCGCCATGGGCTGGGAGACCGAGGGCTTCATCGAGATCTACTGTCGCCACAACACCTCGCCGGACGACATCCGGCGAGGACTGGAGCGGTACCCCGAGGTGGTGTCCGCGTCGACCGTCACCGGCGACGCGGACGCCCTCGTCCAGATCTTCGCCTCCGACATGCGGCACTTCGAGCGGGTCCTGGAACGCATCGCGGGCGAGCCCTTCGTCGAGCGCACGAAGTCCGTCCTCGTCCTCTCCCCGCTGCTGCGCCGCTTCACCTCGGGCGCCCCCGCGTAGCCGCCCCTTCGTCCCGCGCGCCTCGTGCGCCGCCGGACGGAAAACCGGGTGCCCGGAGCGTCCCGGACCGGGACGGTGTACGGGTGAACCGAGAAACGATCTCCCACCTGGCCCACACCCACCACCCCATCGCGGCCCCGCTGGGCGACGCCGCCGTGGCCCGGCTCCTGGACCGCGCGTGGCCCGCGGCACCGAACGCGTCCTCGACCTCGGCTGCGGCCCCGGCGAGTGGCTGCTGCAGGCCCTGCGCGACCGCCCCGGCGTGCACGGCGTCGGCGTCGACGTCTCCGGGAACGCCCTCGACCGGGCCGCCGGCGCGGCACGGGCCCTCGACCACCCCGACCACCCGGACAGCGCCGAAGCCCTCGACGCAGCGAACGGCCACCGCGCCGCATGGCTCCGCGGATACCGCGCCACCTGGGGTTTCGCCACCCTCCTGCTGCGCCGGACCGCCGACTGACCGGCCCCTGCGGCCACCGGACGCAACGAATCGCCGCCAGAGCCCCGTAACGCGCAACGAATCGCACAGCAGCGCGCAACATCGGCGCCTTGTTGCGCCGGGAGGGCGAAACGTACCGTTCATAGGACCGCACACACCCCTCCTGCCACAGAGGTACGCCCATGCCCCCGCTGCGCACCGCCCTCCTCCAGAGCTCCGGAGTCCTCGGCGACGTCGCCGAGAACCTCAAGGCGCTCGACGAGGCCGCCGAGCGCGCCGCACAGGCGGGGGCCGGGCTGCTGGTGGCGCCGGAGATGTTCCTGACCGGCTACGCGCTCGACCTCGACGCCGTCCCCGGACTCGCAGAGGCCCACGACGGCGACTCCGCCCGGGCCATCGGCGAGATCGCCCGCCGCCACGGACTCGCGGTCCTCTACGGCTACCCCGAGCGGGACGGCGACACGGTCTACAACTCCGCCCAGCTCATCGGCCCCGACGGCGCCTCCCTGGCGAACTACCGCAAGACCCACCTCTTCGGCTGCTTCGAGCAGGACGCCTTCACCCCCGGCGACGCCCCCGTAGTCCAGGCCGACCTCGGCGGCATCCGCGTCGGCATCATGATCTGCTACGACGTGGAGTTCCCCGAGAACGTCCGCGCCCACGCACTCGCCGGTACCGACCTCCTCCTGGTGCCGACCGCCCAGATGCACCCCTTCCAGTTCGTCGCCGAGCACCTCGTCCCCGTCCGGGCCTTCGAGAACCAGATGTACGTCGCGTACGTCAACCGCACCGGCCCCGAGGGCGAGTTCGAGTTCGTCGGTCTCAGCTGCCTGGCGAGCCCCGACGGCACCACCCGCACCCGCGCAGGCCGCGGCGAGGAAATGGTGTTCGGCGAGGTCGACCCCGAGCTGCTCAGCGCCTCGCGCGAGAACAACCCCTACCTGCGCGACCGCAGGCCCGGGCTCTACGCCTCGCTCGTCTGACCCCGCCGGTATCCCGCCGCACCCCGCCCCCACCGCTCCACCCCCGAGCCCTGCCCCGCAAGGAGTCGTACCCCATGACGTCCACGGTGCCCACCACCGCCGTCCCGCACAGTGACGGACAGCCGCCGATCACCATGTTCGGTCCGGACTTCCCGTACGCCTACGACGACTTCCTCGCCCACCCGGCGGGCCTCGGCCAGATACCCGCGACCGAGTTCGGCACCGAGGTCGCCGTCATCGGCGGCGGACTCTCCGGCATCGTCTCGGCCTACGAGCTGATGAAGATGGGCCTCAAGCCCGTCGTCTACGAGGCCGACCAGATCGGCGGCCGCCTGCGCACCGTCGGCTTCGAGGGCGCCGAGACCGAGGGCCTCACCGCCGAGATGGGCGCCATGCGCTTCCCGCCCTCCTCCACGGCCCTGCAGCACTACATCGACCTCGTCGGCCTGGTCACCGAGCCCTTCCCGAACCCGCTCGCCGAGGCCACCCCCTCCACGGTCGTCGACCTCAAGGGCGAGACCCACTACGCCGAGACCATCGCCGACCTCCCGCAGATCTACCGCGACGTCGCCGAGGCCTGGAACGCCTGCCTCGACGAGGGCGCCGACTTCTCCGACATGAACACCGCGATGCGCGAGCGGGACGTCCCGCGCATCCGCGAGATCTGGGCCAAGCTCGTCGAGAAGCTCGACGACGAGACCTTCTACGGCTTCCTGTGCAAGTCGGAGGCCTTCAAGTCCTTCCGCAAGCGCGAGATCTTCGGCCAGGTCGGCTTCGGCACCGGCGGCTGGGACACCGACTTCCCGAACTCGATCCTCGAAATCCTGCGCGTCGTCTACACCGAGGCCGACGACCACCACCGCGGCATCGTCGGCGGCTCGCAGCAGCTGCCGCTGCGCCTGTGGGAGCGCGAGCCCGAGAAGATCGTCCACTGGGCGCAGGGGACCTCGCTGTCCGCCCTCCACGACGGCACCCCGCGCCCGGCGGTGACCCGACTGCACCGCACGGCGGGCAACCGGATCACGGTCACGGACTCCTCCGGAGACATCCGCACGTACCGCGCCGCGATCTTCACGGCCCAGTCGTGGATGCTCCTGTCGAAGATCGAGTGCGACGACACGCTGTTCCCGATCGACCACTGGACGGCGATCGAGCGCACCCACTACATGGAGTCGTCCAAGCTGTTCGTTCCCGTCGACCGGCCGTTCTGGCTGGACAAGGACGAGGAGACCGGCCGCGACGTCATGTCGATGACGCTGACCGACCGCATGACCCGCGGCACCTACCTGCTGGACAACGGCCCCGACAAGCCCGCCGTCATCTGCCTGTCGTACACCTGGTGCGACGACAGCCTGAAGTGGCTGCCGCTGTCCGCGAACGAGCGGATGGAGGTCATGCTGAAGTCCCTCGGCGAGATCTACCCCAAGGTCGACATCCGCCGCCACATCATCGGCAATCCGGTCACCGTCTCCTGGGAGGACGAGCCCTACTTCATGGGCGCGTTCAAGGCCAACCTCCCCGGCCACTACCGCTACCAGCGCCGCCTGTACACCCACTTCATGCAGGACCGCCTCCCCGAGGACAAGCGCGGCATCTTCCTCGCGGGCGACGACATCTCCTGGACGGCGGGCTGGGCCGAGGGCGCGGTCCAGACGGCCCTGAACGCGGTCTGGGGCGTCATGCACCACCTCGGCGGGTCCACGGACTCCACCAACCCGGGCCCCGGCGACGTCTACGACGAGATCGCCCCGGTCGAACTCCCGGAGGACTGACCCCCTCCCGGTCCCGCGATCCACGGGCCGTCGCCCCGCGCCGTCAGCACGCGGGCCGGCGGTCCGTTCCCGTACCGGGCCCCGAGCGGAGCCCGCGCTTGTCCACGGGGCCGGGCCCCTCCCTTCAGCCGCGGGGAGTCAGCAGGCAGCGGCCGACCAGGCCCACGCATGCGTCCAAGGAGTCCGCGAACTCCTCGGCCAGGTCCGGCGCGCGGCGCAGCGTCCACAGCAGCCGCGCCGCGGACCAGGCACCGGCGCGGGCCCGCTCCAGGCTCCACGAGCCGACCAGGTGGGTCAGCGGATCGGCGATCTCCAGCAGGTCCGGACCCGGCATCAGGTCCTCGCGGATGTGCTCCTCCAGCGAGACCAGCGTGTCGCCGACCCGGTCGAAGTCCGCCTCCAGGGCCCGCGGTTCGCAGTCCAGCTCACCGCAGGTGGCGACCACCGCGAGCGCCAGGTCGTGACCGATGTGGGCGTTGATCCCGGCCAGCGCGTGTTGGAGCGGCCGGATCCCTGGGTGGCGGCGGTACTGCAGCAACGGGCGCCAGCAGGCCGGAGCCCGGTCCGCCTCCACCGCCGCCAGGTACCGCTCCGCGAACCGCACGCTGAGGGTCGCCGCGCGCCGCGGCGCCGGGAAACCCCCGTGCTCGATCCGATGGTGCAGGGCCTCCGTCACCGTCAGGTAGACCCGGTTGAAGACGGCGACACCGTCCCGCGGCGGGAGCCGCTCCTCCAGGGCGCGCATCCGCGCCAGCACCGCTTCCATGGGAGGCAGAGTCGCAGGCGCCGGCACGGATCCGGGGAACTTGGCCGTACGCTTCCCCGGTTCGGGCGAAACCCCGTCAACGGGGCTTGTCCTCCGCCTCCCCGCCGTCGTCATAGCCGGACGTGCCCGCATCGAGCAGCGGTTCCTGCGGCTTCAGGTGCGCGGGGGCGAGGCATCGCAGCGCGTGGTAGCCCCCTATCACCACGATCGTGCCCAGTGCGATGCCGCCCAGCTCGAAGTCGTCGGTGATCTGCAGCTTCACCCCGCCGACGCCGATGATGATGCCCGCGGCGGCCGGGACCAGGTTCAGCGGATTGCGCAGGTCCACCCGGCCGTTGATCCAGATCTGGGCGCCGAGCAGGCCGATCATGCCGTACAGGATGACGGTGATGCCGCCGAGGACGCCGCCCGGGATCGCCGCGACGACCGCGCCGAACTTGGGGCACAGCCCGAAGAGCAGCGCGAAGCCCGCCGCGGCCCAGTACGCCGCCGTGGAGTAGACCCGGGTGGCCGCCATGACGCCGATGTTCTCCGAGTAGGTGGTGTTGGGCGGGCCGCCCACCGCCGTGGACAGCATCGACGCGGCGCCGTCCGCCGCGATAGCCGTGCCCAACATGTCGTCCAGGGGGTCGCCGGTCATCTCTCCCACGGCCTTGATGTGGCCGGCGTTCTCAGCGATCAGCGCGATCACCACGGGCAGGGCGATCAGGATCGCCGACCACTCGAAGGACGGTCCGTGAAAGGACGGCAGTCCGATCCAGTCGGCCTCCGCGACCGCGGAGAGGTCCAGACGCCAGTGGTCCACCGCCGCCGTCCCGCCCACCGTCGAGTGGATCTTCCCGAAGAGCCGGTCGAAGAGCCATGAGATCGCGTAGCCGAAGACCAGCCCGAGGAAGATCGCGACGCGCGACCAGAAGCCCCGCAGGCACACCACGGCGAACCCGGTGAACAGCATGGTCAGCAACGCTGTCCACTGGTCCTGCGGCCAGTACGTCGACGCCGTCACCGGGGCCAGGTTGAAGCCGATCAGCATCACCACCGCGCCCGTCACGATCGGCGGCATCGCCGTGTGGATGACGCGCGCGCCGAAGCGCCGCACCGCCAGACCGGCGAGAAACAGCGCCACTCCGACGACGAACACGGAGCCCGTGACCACGGCGCTGTCTCCGCCCGACGCCCGGATCGCCGCGGCGACACCGACGAAGGACAGCGAGCAGCCCAGGTACGAGGGCACCCGGCCGCGCGTCGCGAGTAGGAAGATCACCGTCGCGATGCCGGACATCATGATGGCCAGGTTCGGATCCAGGCCCATCAGCACCGGCGCGACGAAACTCGCCCCGAACATCGCCACGACGTGCTGGGCGCCCAGCCCGGCGGTCCGCGGCCACGTCAGCCGCTCCTCCGGCCGGACCACCGCGCCGGGGGCGGGGGTCCGCCCGTCTCCGTGCAGGGTCCAGCCCACGCCGAGGCGCATGTTCCACTCCTCTTCACCGGTTGTCCCGGTTCACTGGTTGTCCCGGTCCTCCGGACGCGCACGGCAGCGGCCGCGCACACATCGAAGCCGCAGCGTGACAGGGTGCCGCTGCGGCCAGTCGACATATTACGGCCGGATATCGACAGGTTCATCCCTGCCGGCCGATCCGGCGTTCCCGGCGACCCCGCCCCCGGACTGCCCCGTCACCGGCCTCGGGCGCAGCACCGCGGCGCCGATCACCAGCGCGAACGCCAACACGGTCACCAGCCCGAACGACACGACCAGCGAGGTCGCGTCCGCCACCGCGCCGATCGCCGACGGCGCGATCAGCCCCGACGTGTACGTGATCGTCGCGACACCCGCGATCGCCTGTGCCGGGGCCGGCCCGCTGCGCCCCGCCGCGGCGAAGGCCAGCGGGACCACCACCGCGATGCCGAGCCCGATCAGTCCGAAACCGGCCAGCACCCCCGCCGGATGCCGGACCCCGACGACGAGCAGCCCGCCGAGGGTGGCCAGTACGCCACCCGCGCGGACCGTGCGCACCGGCCCGAAGCAGTCCACCACCCGGTCGCCGACGAGCCTGGCCACGGCCATGGTCAGTGCGAAGGCGGTGGTCGAGGCGGCCGCGAGGCCCGCGTCCGTGTGCAGGACGTCCCGCAGGTAGACCGCCGACCAGTCCAGGCTCGCACCCTCGGCGAACACCGCGCAGAAGCCGATCGCGCCGATCAGCAGCGCGGACCGGGGCGGCAGGGCGAAGTGCGGGGGTGCCTGCGCGTCCCCGTCGCTGCGCAGGTCCAGCACCCCCTGTACGGCGACCAGGCCGCCCGCGGTCAGCACGAGCGCGGCGAACAGGTGGTGTAGCCGGGCGTCGGTGCCGGCGTGCGCGGCGACCGTGCCGGCCGCGGAACCGAGCAGCGCGCCCACGCTCCACATGCCGTGCAGGGAGGACATGATGGAGCGGCCCAGTCGGTTCTCCGTCTCCACGCCCAGCGCGTTCATCGCCACGTCCGACATGCCGGCGGTGGCCCCGTAGACGAGCAGCACCAGGCACAGGACCGGCAGGCTCGGGGCGAGGCTCGGCAGGATCAGCGACAGGGTCCACAGCGCCAGCAGCCCCCGTAGCGCGGCCCGCGCCCCGAACCGGTGGTTGATCCGTCCGGCCAGCGGCATCGCGAGCGCAGCGCCCACGGCGGGGAAGGCGAGCGCGAGCCCGAGGGTGCCCGCGCTGAGCTGGGCGTGCTCCTGGATCCAGGGGATGCGGGTGGCGAAGGAGCCGGTGACCGCGCCGTGGGCGCAGAACACGGTGGCGATGGCGATGCGGGCACGGCGCAGGCGCGCCGGGCTGAGGTCGGTGTCCCCGGTCATGACGCATAAACTATCAGGGAACCTGCCTGATAAATAATGGGCCCGACTCCTAGGATGGCGCCGTGACTCCAGCCCGCACCCCGGTACCGTCCCCCGCCTCACCCAGTACGGCCCGGGCCATCAACGACCGCCTCGCCCTGCAACTCCTCCAGGACTCCGGGCCGCTGACGGCAGCCCAGCTCAAGAACATGACCGGCCTCTCCCGCCCCTCCGTCGCCGACCTCGTCGACCGGCTCACCGCAGCGGGCCTCATCGAGGTCGTCGGCGAATCCGGGGCACAGCGCCGCGGCCCCAACGCCAAGCTCTACGGAATCGTCGCCAGCCGCGCCCACCTGGCCGCGCTCGACGTCCGCACCGACCGGGTCACCGCCGTCGTCACCGACCTGCTCGGCCATCCCCTGGCCGAAGCCGCCCTGCCCGTCGGCGCACCCGAGGACGCCGTCACGGCCCTGCTGCGCACCGCCCACGAGGCCGGTGCCGCCGAACTGCACACCGTCGTCGTGGGCGCCCCGGGCCTCGTCGCCCCCGCCACCGGCGAACTCCGCGACACCATCGGCCTTCCGGCCTGGCACCGTGACCTGGTCACGGCCCTGCAGCGGACCCTGCCCGCCCTCGTCGTCGTAGAGAACGAGACCAACCTGGCCGCCCTCGCCGAGCAGCGCCTGGGCGTCGCCCGCGACCTGGACTCCTTCGTCCTGCTCTGGCTCGGCGCGGGGGTGGGCGCGGCCGTGGTCCTGGACGGCCGGCTGCGCCGGGGCGCCTCCGGCGGCGCGGGCGAGATCGGCTTCCTGCCCGTACCGGGCACCGGGGGCCTCCCCTCGGCCGCCGACTGCGCGGGCGGGTTCCACGCCCTGGTCGGCCGGGACGCCGTCACTGCTCTGGCGCGCCGACACGGCTACGCAGGCCCGGCGGAGCAGGCCGTCACTGGAGCCGCCGGCGAGCTCTTCCTCGAAGCCCTCGCCGAACGCCTCGCCCTGGGCGCCGCGGCCGCCGCGGCCCTCCTCGACCCCGGCTGCGTGGTCCTCGCGGGAGAACTCGGCCGCGCGGGCGGTCCCGCCCTGGCCGCCCGGGTCTCCCACCGCCTGGCGAAACTGACCCCGGTCCCGACGGAGATCCGTGCCACGACCCTGGGCGACCCGGCGGTCCTGGCCGGTGCCCGCCTGGCGGCCCGCGAAGCGGCCCAGGGCGTGCTGTTCGGGACGTGAGGGCCGGGCGGGCCCCGCCGCGCCGATCGATCACGGTCGTGCTGGAGCCCCTCGCCGCAGCCCCCGCCCACCGAAGCCGCCCTCAGGCCTTCGTCCCCGCCCCGCCGTGTCCCCGCCGTGCCGCGAACTGCTCGAACGTCTCGTGGCCGACCGCGTGCGTGGGGGCCAGGTGGCCGCCCCGGCGGAAGGCGGCGTAGGTTCTGCCCGCCAGGGGGAGGGGGAGGACGCGGCGGGTGCGGCCGGTCGCCCGCAGGTAGACGCGGGCCAGGTCCGGCAGGCTACGGATCTGCGGCCCGCCCATGTCCGGGACCCGACCTGACGGGGTCGGGACCGCCAGCTCCGCCAGGCGGGCGGCGACCTCGCCCACCGCGATGGGCTGTACGGATACGCCCTTGGGGATCGGTGCGACGGGCAGCTTGGCGGCCGTGTCCGCCACCATCGCCACGAGGTCGTGGAACTGTGTCGTGCGCAGGATCGTCACGCCCAGCCCCGACGCCTCCAGCAGTCGCTCCACCCGGAGCTTGCGCTTGTAGTAGCCGAGCGGGACCGCGTCCACCCCGACGATCGAGATGTAGACGATGTTCGCGACGGTCCCGGCCCGCCGGGAAGCCTCGATCAGGTTCCCGGCGGCCATGTCGTCGCCCTTGCCGGCCCCGCGCGTGTTGCTCGCGCAGTGCACGATCACCGCCGCGCCCGACAGCGCCGCGTCCAGGCCGCTGCCGTCCCGGAGGTCGACGGGGTGGTCCGGGGCGTGTCGGCTGAGCACGCGGACGTCGTGCCCGCCCGCCCGCAGCCGTTCGGCGACGAGTGAGCCGAGCGTTCCGGTGCCTCCCGTGACGACGATGGTGCCCATGGTGCCGGTCCTTCCCTGGTGGTGTGCGGGGTGTGTCCACCAACTGGACCGGACAGCCTTCAGGAATGTGACAGCTGCCGCCGGATGAATTCCAGCTTCTCCGGGTTGACCACCGTGCTGATCTCGCTGACCAGCCCATTCTCGAATTCCACCAGCAGAACTGCCACCTCGCCGAAGAGCAGCGCGGGCGATCCGTTGACCTCCGCGACGCTGACCGGCACCCCGGCCACGTACTTCGCCATGGCGCCCATCGCGAAGCGGGCCACGTTGTCGCGCCCCAGGATCGGCCGCCGCGCCGCGTTGACCACGCCGCCGCCGTCCGACACGTACCGCACGTCGGCCGCCAGCACCCCCTCCAGTCGGGTGAGGTCCCCGCTCTGTGCGGCGGCCAGGAAGCTGTCCACGAGCCCCTGCCACCGCTCCGGATCGGCGGAGAACCGCTTTTCCGGCGCGGCCTCGCGCTCGGCGGCGATCCGGCCCGCCGCGCGCCGGTAGATCTGACGGCAGTTGGCCTCCCCGAGGTCGAGGAGGCCGGCGATCTCCCGGTGGCTGTAGGCGAAGGCCTCGCGCAGCACGTACACGGCGCGTTCGACCGGGGTGAGCTGCTCCAGCAGCAGGAGCAGGGCCATGGACACGCTGTCCCGCTGCTCCGCCGACTCCAGCGGGCCGAGGGTGCCGTCCCCGGTGAGGACCGGTTCCGGCAGCCAGGGGCCGACGTACCTCTCGCGCTTGGCCCGCGCCGAGGTGAGGCTGTTGAGGCAGAGGTTGGTGACGACCTTGGCCAGCCAGGCCCCCGGGTGCTCGACGGCGGCCCGGTCCGCGGAGTCCCAGCGCAGATATGCGTCCTGCACGATGTCCTCGGCCTCCGCGGCGGAGCCGAGCATGCGGTAGGCGATGCCGAACATCCGGGGCCGGTGTTCCTCGAAATCCGCTACGGACGGGGCGACATGTGTGATCACCGGGCCAGCCTACGAGGCCGGGTCCGGCGGGAAGGCGGGAGGACCCGGTGGCCGCCGGGCCACCGGGTCCCCTCACGTTCTCGGCGGGCGCTCAGCAGGCGCCCTGGTCCTTCCAGACGCCCCATTCGCCGGTGGTGCCGGGTTCCTCGTTCTGGGTCCACCACTGGGCCTTCCAGTTGTGGCCCTGGTGGGAGACGACGTTGCCGCTGTTGTAGATCGTGCCCGCGACGTACGCCGGGTTGGTGCAGGTCCCGCCGGTCGGCGGCGGGGTCGTGGGGGGTGTGGTGGGAGGTGTGGTCGGGGGAGTGGTGGGCGGGGTGCTGCCGCCGCCCGGCTCGCCGACCGTGGTGCCGCGCGCCAGGTCACCGGCGAGCGCGTACGTCGTGCCGGAGATGTTCACCGTCCAGTTGGAGGGGGTGGACACCGGCAGGTAGTAGTTGAAGGCCAGGTCGACGGAGGCGCCCGGGGCCAGGGACTGCCAGGCCGGGAGCTTCAGCGACACCCGGTGGAAGTCGCCCTTCAGGCCGCCCACGTTGCTCCCCGTGTGGCCACTGCTGATGATCTTCGTGCCGAAGCCGGACTGGTCGGAGGCGTTGTTCGGGGCCGAGGTCGAGTAGTCGAACTGGAACTCGGTTCCGCCGGGCAGTGCCGTCCCCGTGTTGTTGGTGATCTTGATCTTCGGGGTGATCGGGTAGTTCGAGTCGCCCAGCTTGAACTCGGTGAACTGCGTGGTGATGTCCACGGCCCGGGTCGGCAGGGCGGTGGCGCCCGCCTTCGTCGCACCGTACGGGGCGGCCGCCTTGAACTTGTCGTACATCAGCGAGGTGAGCGTCGAGCCCATCTCGTACTGGCCCTTGGCCGCGTTCCAGCCGTAGTCGCCGGCCATCTCCCAGACCATCGTGCCACCGATGCCGCGGTCCACCACGTAGTCGGCCTTGGCGGCCACCGACTGCTCGTCCTCGGTGGAGAGGAAGACCTTCTTCTGCGCGTTCCACAGCCACGGCGCGACCAGGGTCGAGTCGTACTTGCGGGTGTAGGTGCCGGTCAGGGAGGTGTTCGCCGGGAAGCCGTACTGGGTGACGTAGTCGCCGACGATCCCCTTCTCCAGGTTCTTGGCGTGCCACATCGGGTTCGAGCCGGCCGGGGACTCGTTGCCGTTGTCGTCCTTGTCGTGCCACAGGTTGTCGATGCCGACCGCGCCGTCACCGCACTTGGTCAGCCCCGAGCCGGCCGGGCAGCTGGTCGCCGCGGCCTTGCCCCACAGGCCGTCGGTGCCGCCCTGCACGTTCTTGTGGCCGCGGGTGTAGTAGGGCAGGCCGATGTTGATCCGGCCGGCCGGCATGGAGCCGCGGAAGTAGTGGTATGCCCAGTCCGTGTTGAGGTAGCCGATCCCGCCGTACTGCTGGGAGCCGTAGACGCCGGCGGCGGCGAGCTCGCCGTCCTTGCCGTCGTCGAAGAGCGAGGCGTTCGGGCCCACGTACTCGTTCCAGGCGCCGTGCAGGTCGTAGGACATGATGTTGACGTAGTCCAGGTACTGCTGCATCTGGAACGTCTCCATGCCGCGCAGCAGGTAGCCGGAGGAGGGTGCTGCGACGGTCAGCAGGTAGTGCTTGCCGTCGGCGGCGCCGGCCGCGTCCAGCTTCTGGCGCAGGCTCTTCATGAGGGCGTCGTAGCCCTTGACCAGGCCGGCCCGGCGGGCGTTGGCGATCTGCCAGTCCAGCGGATTGCCGGCGTCCTTCATCGTGGTCGGGTACTCGTAGTCGATGTCGACGCCGTTGAACCCGTACGTGCGGATGAAGTCCACCGAGGACTGGGCGAACGTGTCGATGCCCGCCTGGTTGACGGAGCCGTCCGCGTGGGTGGCCATGCTGTAGAAGCCGCCGGAGGCCACGCGCTTGCCGTCCGCGCCGAAGTAGCCGCCGGTCTCGGCCCAGCCGCCGACGGAGATCAGGGTCTTCACGTCGGGGTGCTGCTTCTTGTACTTCGTCAGCAGGTTGAAGTGGCCCTTGTAGGGGAGCGACGGGTCCATCTCGGCCCCGGCGACGCCCGGCCAGGTCATCCCGGTGGCCTCGTTCGTCGCACCGTCGGCGCCGACCGAGATCTTGTTGTCGCTGCCGACGTGCGCGAACGCGTAGTTGATGTGGGTGATCTTGTCCCACGGGATGTTGTTGACCAGGTACGACGGCTGGCCGTTCTTGCCGGTGCGCCAGCCGGTGAAGTAGCCGATGACGCGGCGCTGGTGGTCGGCGCCCATCTTCTCGCGGCCCTCGGTGTCGTAGACCGAGCAGTACGGGACGTCGACACCGGCCGTCTTGTAGAGGCCGTCGGGGCGACAGCTCTCGTTGTCTGCCGCGTGCGAGACGCCCGCGGAGAGTCCGCCGACCAGCAGTCCGGCGATTGCGGCACCGGATGCCAGGAGCAGCGCTCTCGCGCGTGTGGGGGACAGCATTGTGCCTCCTGGGGAGGGGAGGATGCAGGACACGAATGGACACAACATGGAGCAACGTGACTGGTGCAGAAGCTTGTTGGCCCGTGACGTGCGCACATCTGACGGGCTGTTCCCGGGGAGATGAAGGGAACGTTAAAAGGACTAGACCAACCCGTCAATAGGTCTGGACCAGTCGCGCCACTACTTGTCCTGGTTCGCGCCGGGGCGCCCCCGGAGTCACCCTCTGTGAGCCAGGCCACATCGCATCCCCCGCATGGCGGGCGATCGGTCGTGGCAAACTGGCTGGAGTACCAGTAGCAGCGCACTCCGGGGTCGGTGTAATTCCGAACCGGCGGTATAGTCCGCGACCCGTCCGCAGCCAGCGGCCGGTTGACCAGGTGAAATTCCTGGACCGACGGTTAAAGTCCGGATGGGAGGCAGTGCGCGGCGGGCCAGTCACCGGTACGCCGCCGTCGGCGGTTCATCGGCACATCCCCCCGGATGTGCCCGGTCGAGCCGTTGTTCCGGCCTCGGCGTCCCCGTGTGGGCTGTTCCGCTCCATCTGTCGTATCCCGACAGGCCCCGGAGTCCGTGCCCGATGAGGCAGGAGGACCCGGTGGCGACACACGCCGCGCACGCACCCGACGCGGGTACCCGTGCCATGCGACGGGCCATCGCACTCGCCGCCCGCGGACTCGGCTCCACCAGCCCCAACCCGGTCGTCGGCTGCGTCATCACCGATGCCCGCGGCGCCGTCGTCGGCGAGGGCTGGCACCAGCGGGCCGGCGGCCCGCACGCCGAGGTCCACGCCCTGCGCGCCGCAGGCGCCGCCGCCCGCGGCGGCACGGCCTACGTCACCCTCGAACCCTGCAACCACACGGGCCGCACCGGCCCCTGCGCACAGGCCCTCGCTGACGCCGGCGTTGCCCGCGTGGTCTACGCAGTCCCCGACCCGAACCCGCAGGCCAGCGGCGGTGCGGCCACCCTGCGCGCCGCCGGGATCGAGGCCGAGGCCGGACTGCTGCGGGCCGAGGCGGAGGCCGGTAACACCGCCTGGCTGACCTCCGTACGCCTCGGCCGCCCCCACGTGACCTGGAAGTACGCCGCCACCCTCGACGGCCGCAGCGCCGCCGCCGACGGCAGCAGCCGCTGGATCAGCTCCGCAGAGTCCCGCGCCGACGTCCACCGGCTGCGCGCCCAGGTCGATGCCGTCCTGGTCGGCGGCGGCACCCTGCGCGCCGACGACCCGCACCTCGCCGTCCGCGGCGTCGACGGTGCCACCCAGCCCCTGCGCGTGGCCCTCGACACCCGCGCCGCCGTCCGGCCCACCGCCCGCGTCCTCGACGCCGCCGCACCCACCCTGCTGGTCGTCGCCGACGATGCCGACACCCGCCACCTGCCCGGCGTCGACCTGCTCCGGCTGCCCCCGCGCGACGGCCGCATCCCGCTCGACCGACTCCTGGCCGAGCTGTACGCCCGCGGCGTGCGCTCCCTGCTCCTGGAAGGCGGACCCACCCTCGCGGGCGCCTTCCTCGAAGCCGGGGCCGTCGACCGCGTCGTCGGCTACCTCGCCCCCGCCCTGCTGGGCGCCGGCCCCGCCGCCCTCGGCGCCGCCGGCATCACGAACATCACCCACGCCCTGCGCCTCGACATCACCGAGGTCGTCCGGGTGGGCCCCGACCTGCGCATCACCGCCCTTCCATCCACCGCCCCCAAGGAGCACTGAGTGTTCACCGGAATCGTCGAAGAACTGGGCGAGGTCACCGCCGTCGAGCCGCTCCGGGAAGCCTCCCGCTTCCGGCTGCGCGGCCCCCTCGTCACCCAGGACGCCAAACACGGCGACTCCATCGCCGTCAACGGCGTCTGCCTTACCGTCGTGGAGACCGCCGACGGCGAGTTCACCGCCGACGTCATGCAGGAGACCCTCAACCGCTCCAGCCTCGGCGCCCTGACCGCGGGCTCCCGGGTCAACCTGGAGCGCCCGATGGCCCTCGGCGGACGGCTCGGCGGCCACCTGGTCCAGGGCCACGTCGACGGCACGGGTGAGATCCTTTCGCGCACCCCCTCCGAGCACTGGGAGATCGTCAAGGTCGCCCTCCCGGAGCACCTCTCCCGCTACGTCGTCGAGAAGGGCTCCATCACCGTCGACGGCGTCAGCCTCACTGTCGTCGAGGCCGCAGCCGACTGGTTCACCATCAGCCTCATCCCCACCACCCTCGCGCTGACCACCCTCGGCATCAAGCAGCCCGGCGACCCGGTCAACCTGGAGGTCGACGTCCTCGCCAAGTACGTCGAGCGCCTGCTGGCCGCCGGCGTCGACCCGCTGCGCGCCGACCCGGCGGGAGACTCCCAGTGACCGCCCTGAACTGGCTCAACGCGGAGGCCTTCACGGTCCTCGGCCAGCAGGTCATCTGGTCCGACATGATCGGAAACCTGATGGGCCTGGCCGCGCTCGCCCTCGGCTGGCGCCGCTCCATATGGACCTGGCCCGCCCAGCTGCTGTCCGGCCTCATCCTCATCGCCGCCTACGCCTCCGCCCACCTCGCCGGTGGCGTCGGCAAGCAGCTCCTGGTCATCGGCGTGGCCGTCTTCGGCTGGCGCGCCTGGCAGAGCGGCCGACAGCGGGCCCAGGACGGCTCCATCGCCGTGCGCACCGCCACCTGGGCCGAACGCGGACTGCTCCTCGCCGCAGCGGCCCTCGGCACGCTCGCCGTCGGCGGCCTCTTCACGCTCTACCCGGCACTCTCCTGGAGCCCCTGGGCCGACGCCTACATCTTCGTCGGCACCATCGTCGCGATGGTGGCCCAGGCCCGCGGCCTCGTCGAGTTCTGGTTCGCCTGGCTCCTCGTCGACCTCGTCGGCGTCCCCCTCGCCTTCACCGGCGGCCTGGCCTTCTCCGGACTGGTCTACGTCGTCTACTTCGCCCTCGTGGTGTGGGGTGCCTACGACTGGTACCGGCGCTCCCGCACCAACCCCGCCCCGGCCCTCGAAGGAGCAGCGGCATGACCAGCCTCAAGCCCGTGCCCGACATCCCCGAAGAGACCTTCCGCCTCGACCCCGTCGAGCAGGCCGTCCGCGACATCGCCGCAGGCCGGCCCGTCGTCGTGGTCGACGACGAGGACCGCGAGAACGAGGGCGACCTCGTCATCGCCGCCGAGATGGCCACCCCCGAGATCATCGCCTTCATGATGAGCGAGTGCCGGGGCCTGATCTGCGCCCCCATGGAGGGCTCCGAGCTGGACCGGCTCGAACTCCCCCAAATGGTGCAGAACAACACCGAGTCGATGAAGACCGCCTTCACCGTCTCCGTCGACGCGAGCGCCGCCCACGGCGTCACCACCGGCATCTCCGCCGCCGACCGCGCCACCACCCTGCGGCTCCTCGCCGACGGTGTCAGCGGCCCCGGCGAGTTCGTCCGCCCCGGCCACGTCTTCCCGCTGCGCGCCAAGCCCGGCGGCGTCCTGGTCCGCAACGGCCACACCGAGGCCGCCGTCGACCTCGCCCGCCTCGCGGGCCTGCGCCCGGCCGGCGCCATCGTGGAGATCGCCGGCGAGGACGGCGTCATGCTGCGCCTGCCCGAGCTGATCCCCTTCGCCCGCAAGCACGGCCTGACGATCATCTCCATCGAGGACCTGATCGCCTACCGCCGCTCCGCCGAGCCCAAGGTGCGCCGCGAGGCGGAGGTCAACCTGCCGACCGCCTTCGGCGAGTTCACCGCCCACGGCTACCGCTCCACCGTCGACGGCGTCGAGCACGTCGCCCTCGTCCACGGCGAGATCGGCGACGGCTCCGACATCTTGGTCCGCATGCACTCCGAGTGCCTGACCGGCGACATCTTCGCCTCCCAGCGGTGCGACTGCGGCCCCCAGCTGCACGCCTCCATGGAACGGATCAGGACCGAGGGCCGCGGCGTCGTCGTCTACCTGCGCGGCCACGAGGGCCGCGGCATCGGACTGCTGTCCAAGCTGCGCGCGTACGAGCTCCAGGAGCGCGGCCGCGACACCCTCGACGCCAACCTGGAGCTGGGACTGCCGGCCGACGCCCGCGACTACGCGGCCGGCGCGCAGATCCTCGCCGACCTCGGCGTGCACAGCGTCCGGCTGCTGACGAACAACCCCGACAAGTCCGCGGCCCTGGAGGCACACGGCATCACGGTCGCCAGCCGGGAGTCGATGCCGGTCGAGGCCGGCGAGCACAATCTGCGGTACCTGCGCACCAAGCGGGACCGGATGGGCCACGACCTGCCCTGGCTGGACGGGACAGTGACCACGTCCGCCTGCGGCAACCAGTGAGCACGCACCACCACCCCGTACGTACCACCACCCACCACCGAGGAGCAGAGCTGTGAGCGGCAAGGGCGCACCCGAACTGAGCGTGAAGAACTGCGGAGACCTGCGCGTCGCCGTGATCGCGGCTCAGTGGCACGAGAAGGTCATGGACGGACTGGTCGACGGAGCCCTGCGGGCCCTGCACGAGCTGGGCATCGACGAGCCGACGCTGCTCCGGGTGCCCGGCAGCTTCGAGCTCCCGGTCGTGGCGAAGGTACTGGCCGGCCGAGGCTACGACGCCATCGTCGCCCTCGGCGTGGTCATCCGCGGCGGCACCCCGCACTTCGACTACGTCTGCCAGGGCGTCACCCAGGGCCTGGTCCAGGTGTCGATCGACACCGGGGTTCCCGTCGGCTTCGGAGTGCTCACCTGCGACAACGACGAGCAGGCGCTGGACCGTGCCGGCCTCGAAGGCTCGAACGAGGACAAGGGGCACGAAGCGGTCACCGCCGCCGTCTCCACCGCGATGACCCTGCGTACCGTGAGCGAGCCCTGGCGCTAGGGGGCGTCCTGCCGGTCAGGCCGGTCCCGACCGGCACGACATCCCCTGGTCCACAGAGTGAACCCCGGCACCGGGACACCCGGGTGAGCCCGTACTCTAAGGACATCATGGCGAACAAACCCTCCAAGACCTTCGAAGAGCTCTTCACCGAGCTCCAACACAAGGCCGCCGAAGGCGACCCCGGCACCTCCCGCACCGCCGAACTCGTCCACAAGGGCGTCCATGCCATCGGCAAGAAGGTCGTCGAGGAGGCCGCCGAAGTCTGGATGGCCGCCGAGTACGAGGGCAAGGAAGCGGCCGCCGAGGAGATCTCCCAGCTGCTGTACCACGTCCAGGTGATGATGGTCGCGCGCGGGATCTCCCTCGACGACGTCTACGCACACCTCTGAGTCCGGGCCGCCCGCCGGCCCGTTCCCCAGCACGTCCACCCTGCACACCACGCATCAAAGGAAGCCCCATGCTGCGCATCGCCGTCCCCAACAAGGGTTCACTCTCCGGACCGGCGTCGGCGATGCTCCATGAGGCCGGCTACCGGATGCGCAAGGAGTCCAAGGAACTCGTGGTCGTCGACCCCGAGAACGAGGTGGAGTTCTTCTACCTCCGCCCCAAGGACATCGCGATCTACGTCTCCTCGGGCAAGCTCGACATCGGCATCACCGGCCGTGACCTGCTGCTCGACTCCGGCGCCAGCGCCGAGGAGATCCTCCCGCTGAACTTCGGCCGCTCCACCTTCCGCTACGCCACCACCCCCGGAACCGCGAAGGGCCCCGAGGACTTCACCGGCCTGACGATCGCGACCTCGTACGAGGGAATCGTCGCCAAGCACCTGGCCGACCAGGGCATCGACGCCTCCGTCGTCCACCTCGACGGCGCTGTCGAGACCGCCATCCAGCTCGGTGTCGCCCAGATCATCGCGGACGTCGTCGAGACCGGCACCAGCCTGCGCAACGCCGGCCTGGAGGTCATCGGCGAGCCGATCCTCACCTCCGAGGCCGTCGTCATCCGCGGCAACGGCGCCGACGCCGAGGACCCGCAGGTCCAGCAGTTCCTGCGGCGCCTCCAGGGCGTCCTCGTGGCCCGCAGCTACGTGATGATGGACTACGACTGCCGCGCCGAGCACCTCGAGCGCGCCGTCGCCCTCACCCCGGGCCTGGAGTCGCCGACCGTCTCCCCGCTCCACAACGAGGGCTGGGTCGCGGTCCGTGCCATGGTCCCCGCCAAGGAGGCCCAGCGCATCATGGACGACTTGTACGAGCTGGGCGCACGCGCGATCCTCACCACCTCGATCCACGCCTGCCGCCTGTAGGGGCAGTTCGCCGGCCCCCGGGCCGACACACCGCCTCCTCCTCCGCACGCCGCACCAGAAGGCAACGCACCATGGCCGAGTCCGCCGCCCCGCCCGCACCGCCCGCCCTGCCGGTCACCTTCCGGCCGACCCGCACCCGGGTGGTCCTGCTGGGCGTCGGACTCGCCATGTTCGCCACCATCACGGCCATCGCCGTGATGCTGGAACGCCTCCAGCCGGGCGAGCGGATCAGCTTCGTGTTCACGGCCGTCCTGCTGACCTCCGTCCTCGTCCTGCTCAGCCGCCCCAAGGTGGTCGCCGACGAGGACGGCGTGACCGTCGTCAACCTCACCAACACCCGCCGCCTGGCGTGGGCCGAGATCCTCCGGGTCAACCTCCGCCCCGGCGACCCGTGGGTGTTCCTGGACCTCAGCGACGGCACCAGCCTGCCCGTGCTCGGCATCCAGCCGGGCGTGGCCCGGCAACAGGCCATCCGCGACGCGCGCGCCCTGCGCGCCCTCGCGGAAATCCGGGGAACCGGCACGGACGACAGCTGACCCCGCCGAACCTCGTCGCCGCCTACCGTTGCGGCCAGGATCCCAGTGACTACCCTGGTGGCGGGGCGCAGCCGTGCGCCCTCCCACCGGCCCCGGACCCCGAGGCCCGCGGGCACCTGCAACTTGAGGAGTGACTCCCTCCAGCAATGGACGGATCGTCCGGTAATACCCGCGCCGCCCTCTCCGCGGAGGCGGCGGCATGACCATCCCGCTACTCCTGCTCGCGGCGGCCTTCGCCCTGATCCTCGCCAACGGATTCTTCGTGGCGGCCGAGTTCGGCCTCGTCACCGTGGAACGCCCCGAGGCCGAGCGCGCCGCAGCCGACGGAGACCGCCGTGCCCGCACGGTCGTCAAGGCCCTGCGTGAGCTGTCCTTCCAGCTCTCCGGCACCCAGCTCGGCATCACCATCACCTCCCTCGTGGTCGGCATGCTCGCCGAGCCCGCCCTCGCCGCACTGCTGGCCGGGCCGCTCTCCGCGACCGGCCTCCCGAAGGGAGCCGTCTCCGGCGTCGCCGTCGTCATCGGCATGCTGCTCGCCTCCGCCGTCCAGATGGTCGTCGGCGAGCTCGTCCCGAAGAACTGGGCGGTCTCCCGGCCCCTCCAGGTGGCCCGCTTCGTCGCCGGCCCGCAACACGTCTTCTCGCGCGTCTTCCGGCCGGTCATCGCCGGTCTCAACGCCGTCGCCAACCGGCTCGTACGGGCCCTCGGCGTGGAGCCCACCGAGGAGATGGCCTCCGCCCGCACCCCGGGTGAACTGGTTTCCCTGGTACGCCATTCGGCCCAAGCCGGCGCCCTCGAACAGGACACCGCCGACCTCTTCGTCCGGACCCTGTCGCTGGGCGAGCTCACCGCCCAGCACGTCATGACCCCCCGGGTGAAGGTCAGCGCCCTCCAGCACACGGCCACCGCGGCCGACGTGCTCAACCTGACGCGGGCCACGGGCCTGTCCCGCTTCCCCGTCTACCGCGAACGCATCGACGAGATCACCGGCGTGGTCCACCTCAAGGACGCCCTCGCCGTCGCCGAGACCGAGCGCGACCGCATCAGCGTGGGCCGGATCTGCGTCCCCCCGCTGCTGGTGCCCGGCTCCCTGCCGGTGCAGCCGCTGCTGGAGCGGCTGCGCAGCGAACAGCCGATGGCCGTCGTCGTCGACGAGTACGGCGGCACCGCCGGCGTCGTCACCCTGGAGGACATCGTGGAGGAACTCGTCGGGGAGGTACGCGACGAGCACGACCTGGCCGAGGACGAGACCCCCGAACTCGCCGCCGTGGCCGCCGAGGACGGCCGCCCCTCCTGGGAGGCCGACGGCAGCTGCCGCGTGCAGACCCTGCGTCGGATAGGCCTGGAGGTGCCCGAGGGCCCCTACGAGACCGTCGCCGGACTCGTCGCCGACCTGCTCGGCCGGATCCCCGCCCCCGGGGACCGCGCGGATCTCCCCGGATGGAAGCTGTCCGTCCGCAGGGTCGGCCGCAACCGGGCGGAACGCGTCCGGCTGGTCCGGCTGGCGGCCGTACCCGCCGCCGGGGGGCTCCGGAAGCCCGCGGGCCCCGCCGGCGCCGCCGTGCCCGGCTCCGGCCGCCGCGGCGAGCACGCCCCGCAGCGGGCCGAACTGGAAGGCGCCGCCCGGTGAACGCCCTCCAGCTCGTCTTCGCACTGCTCCTCGTCCTTGCCAACGGCTTCTTCGTCGGCGCCGAGTTCGCTCTGGTCTCCGTACGGCGCAGCCAGATCGAGCCGCTCGCGGCGGAGTCCAAGAGGGCCCGCCAGGTGCTCCACGGCCTGGAGAACCTGCCCCTGATGATGGCCGCCGCCCAGTTCGGCATCACCATCTGCTCGCTCACCCTCGGCGCGGTCGCCGAACCCACCGTGGCCCGGCTGCTGGAGCCCGTCTTCCACGCCGTCCACGTGCCGCAGGGGCTGATCCACCCGCTCGGCTACGCCCTCGCGCTCGCCGCCGTGATCTTCCTGCACCTGGTCATTGGCGAGATGGTCCCCAAGAACCTCGCCATGGCCGCCCCCGAGAAGACCGCCCTGTGGTTCAGCCCCGGCCTGGTCGCCTTCGCCCGCCTCTGCGGGCCGGTCACCACCGCGCTCGGGGCCTGCGCCAAGCTGGTCCTGAAGCTCTTCAAGGTCGAGCCCAAGGACGAGGTCGAGGCCGCCTACACCTCCGCCCAGCTGGGCCGGCTCCTCCAGGACTCCCGGCAGGCCGGACTCCTGGAGCAGGTCGAACAGGAGCGGCTGGAGGACGCACTGGAACTGGGCAGCCGCCCCGTCACCGACGTCCTCCTCGACCGGGACCGCCTGGTCACGGTCGGCCCGGCCGTCACCCCGCGGCAGATCGAACAACTGACCGTGCGGACCGGCTACTCCCGGTTCCCCGTCCGGGCCGACAGCGGAGCCTTCATGGGCTACCTCCACGTCAAGGACGTACTGGACCTGGAGGATCGGGAACGGGCCGTGCCCCAGCGGGTCTGGCGCCGCATGACCACACTGTGCGCCACCGTCCCGCTGGACGACGCCCTCGGCGTCATGCGCCGCGACGCCACCCATCTGGCCCAGGTCGCGGACCAGGCGGGCCGGGTCCTCGGCCTGGTCGCCCTGGAGGACGTGCTGGAGATGCTGGTCGGAGAGGTCCGCGACCCGGCGCACCGGGTTCCGGCCTGACCGGCAAGGACAGCCCCGGCCGTCCGGGGCCGGAGGGACCGCGGCACACCGTCCTTCCGGCCCCGCCGGACGTCACAGCGGCGGCTCCTGGCGCTCCTGGGGCCCGCGGCCCGACAGGACCTCTCCATACGCCTGCATCAGATCCGGCAGCCGCAGGGTGGCCAGGTCGTCCCGCGACGGCTCGCCCGCGAAGCCCGCCAGCCGCAGGTCCCGGTAGGCGCAGCTCTTCTCGTACAGGGTGCGCAGGAAGCGGCCGTTGCCCAGCTCGTCGATCCATCCCTGCTCCACCACGTGCCCGCTGATGCTGCGCAGCTCCTCCAAGGCCTCCTCGTCCCAGTGGTCCCCGTTGGCGTCGGCCAGTACGCCGCCGATGGCGGTCAGCTCCGGCGGCCGGTAGCTGGGGAAGTCCACCCGCGTGGTGAACCGCGAGGACAGCCCCGGATTCGCCGCCAGCAGCCGGTCCATCCCGGCCGGATAGCCGGCCAGGATCACCACCAGGTGGTCCCGGTTGTCCTCGGCCCGCTTCAGGAGCACCTGCAGGGCCTCGTCGCCGTACGCGTCGCCCTTGCTGTAAGCGGTGTTCGACAGCGAGTACGCCTCGTCGACGAACAACACACCGCCGATCGCCGAGTCGATCAGCTCGTTGGCCTTCACCGCGGTCTGCCCCAGGAACTCGCCGACCAGATCGGCCCGTTGGGCCTCCACCAGGTGGTCCCCGCCGAGCAGCCCGAGCGCGTAGAAGACCCGTCCGAGGATCCGCGCCACGGTGGTCTTGCCGGTACCCGAGGGGCCGGAGAACACGAAGTGTCGTTTCGGAGGCTGCACCGGCAGCCCCTGACCCGCCCTCAGCCGTGCCATGTGCAGCTGCGCGGAGAGCGCCTTCACCTGCCGTTTGACCGGTTCCAGGCCCACCATCCGCTCCAGCTCCGCCAGCGCTTCGGCCAGCGCCGCCGGGTCCGACGGCCCGGTCGGCAACCCCTCCGCCGAAGCCTGCGGCGGGACGGCCGCCTTGCGCCGCACGCCCTCCATCCGGCCGGGCGGGGGAGGCGGCGGAGCCAGCGGGTCGAGCCCCGCCGGGCCGTCCGCGGCGATGTCCTGGACGGGCCCGCCGCCGGGCGAACCGCCCAGGGCGACCGCCGCGAAGTCCCCGCCGGCCGGGGACGGGCCGTGCCCCGCATAGCCGCCGTACCCCGAGTACCCGGCCAGACCCGCCAGATCGGCCATGCCGTCGGTGTCGTCACCGTCCTCGATGGCCGTCAGCCTGGCCGCGGTGTCCATGAAGGAGGGATCCACCCGGTGCACCGCCCGGTACAGAGGCAGCGCCGCCGCACTGCGCCCGGTGCCCTCGTGCGCCCGCGCCAGCCAGTACCGCAGCTCCTTGCGCTGCGGCTGCTCGCTCCGGCAGCGCATCAGCGCCGCCGACAGCAGTGGCTCCGCCTGCCCGTACATCTCCAGCCGGACCCGTGCCATACCGCCGAAGAGTCCCGCCTCGATCCCCAGCAGCGGATCGTTCACCAGCGGCTCGGTGTGCCGGACCAACTGCTCCCAGTCCTTGACCAGGTAGGCCCGGCAGGCGTGCAGGAACCGTACCTGCGCGTCGGTGTCGACGGGCGGCAACGCGGCGAGGGCCTGGTCCAGCTCCGGCACGTGGCGGCCGTCCAGCCAGTGCGAGGCGTGGGCGAGGAGCAGGTCCCGCCGGTTCTCCAGCACTGGCTGCACCCACCAGCCCAGCCAGTACCAGGAGTTCAGGGTTCTGCGGTGCCGGGTGCGCTGCTCGCCGAAGCGGTCCCGGTGCGCGTACATGCGCAATAACGCGTTGCCCGTGTCGACCCGGAGCGCGTGCAGGCCCAGCCACGCGTCGGCCATTGAGGGGTCGAGCCGCACCGCCGTCCGGAACTCCTCCTCGGCCTGCGGGTAGGCGCCCATGGTGCAGGCGTCGACCCCCCGCAACCAGGCGAGTTCGGCCGGGGCGTGCATGCTGCCCGGCGTGCCGAAATCCATCACGTCCCCCACAAGCCTGCCCCGTGGTGCGCCGCAACCCCCGCTTCGAGCGCGCGAGTTGTACCGGTACCCCGCCTGGCGTCGCTGGAATCAGGGCTGCATCGTACCTGCGCTTTCACACCTTACGTAGGGTGCGGCGGGACCGGTTCGGTCCAGAGCCCAGGGCCTGTGCGGTAACACAGAGTGAACGTTCGGGGGGTGGGTGCCGTGCGCGGGACCCCCGTCGAGGGGGGCCGCGGGCAGAACGAAGCCCCCGATCACGGGGGAACAACCGGGGGCTTCGTGTGCGCGGCGGCCGGTAGGGCCCCGCATGGAGAACGTAAGGCCGCTGCGGGCCCCAGGTCAAGCGGGTCGGCGCAGGCCCGGAGAGGCGGACTTCCGAGGCCGTTCAGGCCCGGGGGAGTCCGTCACCTTCAGTGACGGAAGCGGCGTTTCCCGCCGTCGCTCCGGTCCCGCAAGACCACTCGTATCCCGTACCACTCTGGCGTACCAAGGTCTGGGCGAAGGGGCGCGAAGGATCACTGGAGAAGTGCGCGCGCTCCGCGCGCTCCCACCCGTCCCAGAAGTCGGACAGTTCACGCCCGTCCCGGGCGCGGCCCCGCAGCCACGACTGCGCGCGCGGGGTCTCCATCCACAGCAGCCGTGCCAGGTGCGGGCGCAGCGCCCGCCGCCCGGCCCCGACCCCCTCCATCAGGAGCACCGGCGCCGGCTCCAGCACCCGTTCCGGTCCGAGGCGGCGCTCCGCCCAGTCGTACGGGGCCCAGTGGGCCGGCCGGCCGGCGGCGAGGGGCTCCAGCACCCGGGAGCGCAGCCGCTCCTCCCAACCGAAGAGCTCCTCGTGGCTCGCCACGTCGTCCAGGTGCAGCACGGGGGCCCCGCCCAGGGCTGCGGCGAGCCGCCCCGCGAAGGTGCTCTTCCCGGACCCGGCGTGCCCGTCGATCCCGATCAGGCGCACCGGGCCGAGGGAACGCGGCAGGTCGGCGAGCTCCCTCGCGAGTGACTCGAGTGACTGGTGCGGTTCCACCCGACCAGCGTAGACAAGCCCGACACGAGCTGTGGCTTGGGCCTCGGGCCGCCGGGAACCTGGAAGGGTGACACCACCCAAGCGCCGACCCACCCCGGGGGACCACGCGATGACCGCACCCACGCCACGCAGGGCCGTACTCGTCGCCGCGCTGGCGGTCGCCACCGCTGCCACCGCCGCCGCCGTGCCCGGGGGCGGTGCCCCGGCGGTCGCCGCACCCGCCCCGCGCGCCGAGGGCCGCACCGTCGACAACCGCTTCTGGTACTCCTACGGCCACTGGCGGGCGGGCACCCACCGGGGCACCGCGGCCTTCACCGGCACCCGCCCCGGTCTGGAGATCCGGACCGCCGTCGGCCGCACCGAGTACGCGGACCCGCACACCGGACGCCGGAGCACCTGGGAGTACGCCACCTGGACCTCCCCGGTGCACACCTCCACGGTTCCCGCCACCGAGGCCGTCGCTTCCTGGAACGCCCGCACCCCCGCCGGCACCTGGATCCAGGTCGAGCTGCGCGCCACCTACACCGACGGTGCCACCGGCCCCTGGTACGTGATGGGCCGCTGGGCCTCCGGCGACGCGGACATCCGGCGCACCTCGGTGGACGGCCAGACCGACGGCCGGTCCACCGTCTGGACCGACACCCTGGCCGTCGACGCCCCGGCCGCGGCCGGGGGCCTGCGCATCGCCGGCTGGCAGCTGCGCCTGACCCTCCACCGCCGGCCCGGCGCCGCCGAGGGCCCGACGGTGTGGCTGGCCGGCGCGATGGTCTCCGCCGTCCCCGACCGGTTCACCGTCCCGGCCTCCCACCCCTCCGGAACCGCCCATGAGCTGAACGTGCCGCGCTATTCGCAGCAGACCCACACCGGCCGCTATCCCGAGTACGACAACGGCGGCGAGGCCTGGTGCAGCCCCACCTCCTCCCAGATGGTCATCGAGTACTTCGGCCGCAGGGCCGATCCCGCCGCCCTGGCCTGGGTGAACCCCGCCTACTCGGACCCGCAGGTTTGTCACGCCGCCCGTTCCACCTACGACGCCGCTTACCGGGGCTGCGGGAACTGGTCCTTCAACGCCGCCTACGCCGCCACCTACAGCGGCCTCGCCGGGGTCGTGACCCGCCTCGGCTCGCTGGCCGACCTGGAGACCGTGGTGCGGGCCGGAATCCCCGCCATCACCTCTACGTCCTTCCGCGCGGACGAGCTCACCGGCGCCGGCTACGGGACGGCCGGCCACCTGATGACCGTCATCGGATTCACGGCGGTCGGGGACGTGATCGCCAACGATCCCCATGCTCCCGACAACCCGTCCGTCCGCCGGGTCTACCGACGCGCCGAGTGGGAGAAGGTCTGGCTGCGCACCAAGCGCACGACCGCCGGGGGCAAGACCGCCTCCGGAAGCGGCGGGGTCTGCTACCTCTACGCCCCCGCGCTGCCGTCCCCGGCGCAGGTCCTGGCCCTGCGGGCGGTCGGCGTGCTGTGACGGCGGTACGGCGGTGGGGGAGCAGGGGAGCAGGGGAGCGGGGGAGAACGCTGAAATTACCCGTTGACCAGGCAGCCCCTACAAGCGGAACATAATGGAGTAAATGGCATATAAAGGCTTCTCGTAGGAGGCGGCCGCCATGACCACCCATCCCAGCATCGAGCACCACCCCGACCTCGCCGAGATGCGCACCCGGTTCGAGCGGGTGACCAGCACCCCCCGCGCGCAGGCCGTCGAGGCACTGGCCCTGATCACGGGCCTGTACCTGGCCGCCTCGCCGTGGATCGCGGGATTCGGCATCCTGATCCCGCTGGCGATCAACAACCTGATCGTCGGCCTCGCGTTCTGCCTGTGCATGGGCGGCCTGGGATCCGCCTACGAGCGCACCCATGCGATGGCGTGGACGGCGGTCGTTCTCGGCGCCTGGACGATCATCGCCCCGTGGGCCATCGCCGGTGAGATGGACACGACGCGCACGGTGGTCAACAACGTGATCACCGGAGCCGTCGCCCTCTGCCTCGGCCTCGCGATGGCGGCCATGGCCGGCCGCAGCCGGGACACCAGGGTCTAACCGGCCCCGGCCCCGGCGCCGTGCACAACCGCATGCCGGGCCCCGACCGCACCGCGTACCAGGCGGAGCGGCCGGGGCCCGGCAGTGTGACGTGCGCCACCAGTGACCCTCGCCTCTACCGCGAAAGCCGCGAATGCTGGCACATTGGACGCCATGACCGCAGACGCCGCCGCCCCGACCGCACCCGCCGGGAACCCCGCTCGTACCGGGGGCCCCGAGGAGCACTCCAACTGGCTTGAGCACGCCCTCGGCTGGACCCTCGTGGTCCTCGTGGCCATGTTCGTCACCCAGGTCGGCTGGCTCTGACGGCACCGCCCCGGTGCGGCGGGGCCGGTACGCCGGCCGCAT
Organism: Streptomyces sp. NPDC058880; assembly: GCF_042742535.1. NCBI lineage: Bacteria > Bacillati > Actinomycetota > Actinomycetes > Kitasatosporales > Streptomycetaceae > Streptomyces > Streptomyces sp. NPDC058880. Next base: position 9,836 of record NZ_JBHYMC010000060.1, on the reverse strand, counting down.
GCTCCCGTCGCGCGGGTCTGCCATACTTCGGCCGTCCTGTGGCAGTGCGAGGCTGGGGCCGAACGTGAACGACAGTCAGCAGCATGGCAAGACCAGGCGTTCGCGGGCACGCAGAGCCGAACTCATATCCATCGGGCGCAAGTTGTTCGCCGACACCGCCTACGACGCGCTCTGCATGGACGACATTGCCAGGCAGGCGGGCGTCGCCAAGGGCCTGATCTACTACTACTTCAAGAGCAAGCGCGGCTACTACCTCGCCATCGTCGAGGACTCCGTGGCCGGTCTCGTGGCCCGCGCCCGCGGCGACACCGACCTCCCGAACGCGGAACGGCTCCGCCGCACCGTCGACGGGTACCTCCAGTACGCCGAACACCACCCCGCCGCCTACCGCACCATCGCCACCGGGGGCGTCGGCTGCGACGCCGAGGTGCTCGCCGTCCGCGACGCCGTCCGCGAGGAACTGGTCGCCACCATCGCCGAAGGCGCCTACGGACACCGCACCCTCCCGCCCATCGCCCGGCTCGCCCTCGTGGGCTGGCTCTCCGCCGTCGAAGGGACCACCCTGGAATGGATCGGCGGGCCGAGCGCCCCGGACCGGCCCGGGCGCGCCCGGCTCGGAGCCCTGCTGGCACGCCAGCTCCGCGCGACATTGGCGGTGATCGAGGAGTTCGCCCCGGAGTGTCCGGCACCTCCCCCCGAGGAAGAGACGTTCGAAAACGTCGGTGATCTTGCACCGGTGACGGGAAGCCCCTGATCGGGCATACTCAAGCCGCCGCAGCCGCTGAACAGCCTCTTCCGTGATCCGGGAGGGCAGCATCGGCTGCACAGAGCCCGAGACCCGGCGGCGCGTCCCACACCTCGCGCGTCGCCGCCGTGCCCGAGATGGAGGAGAGCGCCGCCATGACCGACCGCGCCCCGCAGCCGGTGGACCGACAGCTGCCCACCGAGGAGTCCCGCGACCTCCTCGCCCTCGTACGCGAGATCGCCCAGCGCGAGATCCGCCCCCGGGCCGCCGAGGAGGAGGATTCCGGACGGTTCCCCCGAGAGGTCTTCACGCTGCTCTCCGAGGCCGGCCTGCTCGGCCTCCCGTACCCCGGCGAGTACGGCGGCGGCGAGCAGCCGTATGAGGTCTACCTCCAGGTCCTGGAAGAGCTCGCAGCGGCCCGCCTGACCGTCGGCCTCGGCGTCAGCGTCCACTCCTTGGCCTGCCACGGCCTCGGCGGCTACGGCACCAAGGAACAGCAGGCCGCGCACCTGCCCGCGATGCTCGGTGGCGGCCTCCTGGGCGCCTACTGCCTCTCCGAGCCGGCCGCCGGCTCGGACGCCGCCTCCCTCGCTACCAAGGCGGTCCGCGACGGCGACGACTGGATCATCACCGGCACCAAGGCCTGGATCACCCACGGCGGGGTCGCCGACTTCTACACCGTCCTCGCCCGCACCGGCGTCGAGGGGCCCAAGGGCATCACCGCCTTCCTCGTTCCCGGGGACGCGGCCGGACTGACCGCAGCCGTGCCCGAGAAGAAGATGGGCATGAAGGGCTCTCCCACTGCCCAGCTGCACTTCGACGGCGTGCGCGTACCGGACTCCCGCCGCATCGGCGAGGAGGGGCAGGGCTTCTCCATCGCCCTGGCCGCGCTCGACGCGGGCCGCCTGGGCATCGCGGCCTGCGCCATCGGCGTCGCCCAGGCGGCACTGGACGAGGCGCTCACGTACGCGCTGGACCGCAAGCAGTTCGGCCACCCCATCGCGGACTTCCAGGGGCTGCGGTTCATGCTGGCCGACATGGCCACCAAGATCGAGGCCGGCCGGGCGCTCTACCTCGCCGCGGCGCGCCTGCGGGACGCCGGCAAGCCGTTCTCCCGGCAGGCAGCCATGGCCAAGCTCTTCTGCACCGACGCTGCGATGGCCGTCACCACCGACGCGGTGCAGGTCCTCGGCGGCTACGGCTACACCGCGGACTTCCCCGTCGAGCGCCTGATGCGCGAGGCGAAGGTGCTCCAGATCGTGGAGGGCACCAACCAGATCCAGCGCATGGTCATCGCACGTCACCTGGCGGGGCCCGAAACGCGCTGACGAGGTTCGTGGCCGGACGGGTCAGTACAGCCCGCTGCCGGCCGAGGGCCAGACCGGGGACGACGTGAGCCGGGACCACTCCGGGTCCCGCCGGCCGGGCAGGGTGCGGCCGGCGTCGGCCCACCGGGCCAGCAGGTCCCGGTAGATCGGCGGATCGGGCACCTGCTGCTCACGTTGAGGCTCCCGGGGCAGCGGGCGCTGAACCGGTTCTTCGAAACCCGACGAGATCGAACGGCGCCTTCGGCCCGTTGCAGACTGAAGCGTGCTCATGCACGGCCAACGCGGGACGGAAGCCACGGGTAATCGCCCCTGGCGTGCGCGGATCCGTTCGAGGAGTCCCCGGGAGCACGCTGGAGGCGGGGCCGGGCGGGCCGGAAAGCCGGCGGCGGCTCGGCGGCGCGTCGGGGCAGTGGGTGGGTGCGGTGGTTCGTCGGGGCGGTGGATCCCGCCCCGGAACCACCCGCCCGCCCGGTGGGTTTCCGCCCCCGTGGGCCCCGTGGGCCCCCGCTCCTCTCTCCTCCCGGTGGGCCGAAGCCCTGCCACTTCGTGTCCGGCTGTCAGAGCGTGCCAGAAGTCTGGTACCGCAGCATGTTTCTGACGTACCGTCATGTCTGCCTGTGCTGCCCTCGCCCTCGCCTGCCCCGGAGGTCCGTCATGCCCGCAGACCGGCCCGTCGCACTCGACGAGTACCCCATCCACCAGGCCCCCCTGTCGATGAAGCACCTCGTCAGCGGCGACCGGAACGCCTACGACCGGTGCATCTTCCACGTCTTCGACCACGCCGGCCGTGCCGTCCTGATCCTCGGCCTCGGCGTCTATCCCAACGCCGGGGTCATCGACGCCTACGCCACCCTCCGCCTCGGTGACGAGTTGCTGGCGGTCCGGGCCTCCGACGCCCTCACCGACGACCGCATGAACCTCTCGGTGGGCCCCTTGTCCATCACCGTCGACGTGCCGCTCAAGCGGCTCACCCTGCGCTGCGCCCCTGATTCCGGCGACCCGCACGGGCTCTCGTACGACATCACCTGGACCGCTGAGTTCCCCGCGGTCTGGGAACCGCACCACATCCAGCGGCGTGGCGACCGGCTCATGCTGGAAGGCCGCCGCTTCGTCCAGGCGGGCCGCGTCACCGGAACGATCCGTGCCAAGGGCGAGGAGTTCACGCTCACGGCGGGGGAGTGGACCGGTACCCGGGACCGCAGCTGGGGCGTGCGGCCGATCCCCGGAGAGGAGGGCGGCCGGGCGGCCGAGGAGCACCGGCCCGAGGGCTTCCACTGGCTCTGGATCCCGGTCCGCTTCGCGGACCGCTTCGTCATGGTGATCGCCCAGGAGGACGCCGACGGCCACCGCACCCTGAACGAGGCCGTGCAGGTCTTTCCCGAAGGCAGGGGCCGCCCGGACGTTCAGCTCGGCTGGCCGCACACCGAGATCCGCTACCGCCCTGGCAGCCGGCAGCCCGAGAGCGCCGTCATCCATCTCACCGACCCGTCCCGCAAGCCCCTGGAACTGGGGGTGGAGATACTGAACTCCTCCCCGCTCGCCGTCGGCGCCGGCTATCCGCCCGCCGGTGACTGGCAGCACGGCACCTGGCAGGGGCGCGACTGGAGCGACCGCCGGGTCTACGACCTCTCCCACCCGGCCGCCCACCCCATGGCCGCCTTCGGGGTCACCGACCACTCGGCCCGATTCACGCTCGACGGCCGGACCGGGCACGGCATCTTCGAGCACGGCAGCTTCGGGCGCCACGACCCGAGCGGATTCACCGACCACGCCTCCGTCGCCCCGTAGCTCCCGGCCCCGTCCCCGCAGCCCCCTCACGTCCCCCGCAGATCCAGGTCCGAGCAGGAGAAGGGGTCTCCATGACAACCGCACCACGTCCGCGCACCTCCACCCGGGAGCCCGAGGAACTCGGTCGCCGCCTCGGCGCGTGGCTCGACGGCCGGCTCCCCGGGGCGGAGGTCACCAACGTCTCCGTCCCCGGTTCGAACGGGATGTCCAGCGAGACCCTCCTCTTCGACATAGAGCACCCCGACACCCCGCTGCGTGCGTGCGCGCTGCGGCTCGCCGCCGACCCGGCGGCCTACACCGTCTTCCCGACGTACGACATGGCGCGCCAGCATCGCGTGATGAGTCTGGTCGCCGAGCACACGGACCTGCCCGTCCCCCGCGTGCAGTGGTTGGAGGAGGATCCCGGGCCGCTGGGCGCGCCGTTCTTCGTGATGGCCCGCGCCGAGGGCCGGGTCCCGCCCGACGTCATGCCCTACACCTACGAGGGCAACTGGCTGCACGCGGCGACGGACGCCGAACGGGGCGTGCTCCAGGAGGCGAGCATCTCGCTGCTGGCCCGGCTGCACGACCAGTTCCCGGCCGAGGAGGCCGAGTTCCTGCTGCCCGCAGGTGAGGGCTGTCCCCTGCGCCGGCACGTGGAGGCGCAACGGGCCTACTACGCCTGGGTGGTGGGCGGACTGTCGCCTTCCCCGCTGATCGAGCGGGCCTTTGCACGCCTGGAGGAGCTGTGGCCGGCCGACCCCGGCCCCGCCGTCCTGAACTGGGGCGACGCCCGTATCGGCAACGTCGTCTACGACGGCTTCACACCAGTGGCCGTCCTGGACTGGGAGATGGCGGCGTACGCCCCGCGCGAGGTGGACCTCGGCTGGACGGTGTACCTCCACCGGTTCTTCCAGGACCTCACCGTGAGCTTCGGCCAGTCCGGTCTGCCGGACTTCCTGCGCCGGGAGGACCTGGAGCGCCGCTACGCCGAACTGACCGGCCACACACCGCGGGACATGGAGTTCCACACCCTCTACGCGGCCCTGCGGCACGCCATCGTGATGCTGCGCATCGCCTACCGGCAGGCGCACTTCGGGGAGGTCGAGGTCCCGGCGGACCCGGACGGCCTGATCCTGCACCAGGCGAGCCTGGCCGCCATGGTGCAGGGGACGTACTGGTAGGGGAGGGGCGGGAGTGACGGACGGGCGGGGCTCAGGCCGCCTGCGCGTGCTGCTGACGCGTCTGCGCCTGGGGCTGTGGCAGGAGCGGGCGCACGACGCGGATCGGGCGCGAGCCCGGGCCCCCGACGTGCGAGAAGGGCTGCGTCCGCCAGTCCAGGCCCTGGGGCAGGGCCGACGGGGCGAAGGAGTCGGGTTCCGGTGCCTGCGCCGACTGGGTCACGCCGACCGTCGGCAGGGCTTCGGCGGCGGGCCGGCCGGTGCCTGCGCACACGGTGAGCCCGAAGGGGTTCCACGGGGTCAGGCAGAGCGCGTGCTGCGGCAGGTACTCCTCGTCGGCGACGAGGGCGATCGACTGGCCGCAGTCCGGGCAGGTCGCGTGGCGGATCTCGAACCCCTCGACCTCGTCGAGGTATTCGCCGTCCTCCGGGTACCCGTCGTCCTCGGCATCGAGCGGTTCGACAGGCTCCGGTTCGCTGCGACCGGCGCGCTTGGTGTTCGGCATGGATGTACTCCCCCTTGGGTGGGCCGGGCGGGCAGGTACTTCGGCCTCGGCCACAGCAACCACTTCCCGTCGAGCGTCACGAGTAACCACAACAGACCGGCCTCCACCTGCATACCCCTGTGGCCTTGGTCACATGCCTGGCGCAGATGCCTCCAGTGGGCGGACAGCACTGGGCCTGGAGTGCCTTTGGCCGTAAGTTGAGCGGCTATGAGTGCAATGGAGGAGCTGGACCGCCAGATCGTCGATCTGCTCGTGCGGGACGGGCGGATGAGCTACACGGATCTGGGCAAGGCCACGGGACTGTCCACGTCGGCGGTCCATCAGCGGGTACGCCGACTGGAGCAGCGCGGGGTGATCCGGGGCTACGCGGCTGTGGTCGACCCGGAGGCCGTCGGCCTGCCGCTGACCGCATTCATCTCGGTCAAGCCCTTCGACCCGAGCGCCCCGGACGACATCGCCGACCGGCTGGCCGGCGTTCCCGAGATCGAGGCCTGCCACAGCGTCGCGGGCGACGAGAACTACATCCTGAAGGTGCGCGTCGCCACCCCGTTGGAGTTGGAGGACCTGCTGAGCCGGCTGCGGGCCCTGGCGCACGTCTCGACGCGTACGACGGTGGTCCTCTCCACCCCCTACGAGGCGCGCCCGCCCCGCGTGTGACGCCCGCGGGGTCCTCGTGGGGACCCCGGCGGTCGGAGGCGGCCGGCCGACGCGGGACACTGGTCGGCATGACTGACCGCACCGCCCCCTCCGCCGACGCCGCCGGAGCGCCGACCAGGACCGTCCTCCTCCGCGGGGGCGAAGTACACAGCCCCGCCGACCCCTTCGCCACGGCGATGGTCGTCGAGCGCGGCCACATCGCCTGGGTGGGTTCCGAAGGCGCGGCCGACGCCTTCGCGCAGGGTGTCGACGAGGTCGTCGATCTCGGTGGGGCGCTCGTGACCCCCGCCTTCACCGACGCCCATGTCCACACGACCTCCGCGGGCCTGGCCCTGACCGGGCTGGACCTCACTGGAGCCCGCTCGCTGGCCGCCGCGCTGGACCTGGTAAGCGCGTACGCGGCGAGCCGGCCGGCCGACCGGGTGCTGCTCGGACACGGCTGGGACGCCGCCCGCTGGCCCGAGCGGCGCGCGCCGCGGCGCGCCGAGCTCGACCGGGCCACCGGTGGCCGTCCGCTCTATCTCAGCCGCATCGACGTGCACTCGGCCGTGGTCAGCAAGGCCCTGCTCGACCTGGTTCCGGGAGTGCGCCCCGACGGGGACCTGCCGCTGACCGCCGACGACCACCACGCCGTGCGGCGGGCCGCGCTGGCCGCGGTCACGCCCGCCCAGCGCGCCGAGGCGCAGCGGGCCGCGCTGGACCGGGCCGCCTCCCTCGGGATCGGCTCCGTGCACGAGTGCGGCGGCCCCGACATCTCGTCGGCCGAGGACTTCACCGCTCTGCTGGCCCTTGCGGCGGAGCGGCCCGGGCCGCGCGTGTTCGGGTACTGGGCCGACCGGGACCTGGACCTGGCCAGGGAGCTGGGGGCCGTGGGGGCCGCCGGTGACCTCTTCGTGGACGGCGCCCTCGGTTCGCACACCGCCTGCCTGCACGCCCCGTATGCCGACGCCTCGCACTCGGGGACGGACTACCTGGACGCGGCGGCGGTCGCCGAGCACGTGGCGGCCTGCACCGAGGAGGGGCTCCAGGCGGGCTTCCACGCCATCGGTGATGCGGCGATCACGGCGGTGGTCGAGGGGGTCCGCGCGGCCGCCGAGAAGGTCGGCCTGGGGCGGGTCCGGGCGGCCCGGCACCGGGTCGAGCACGCCGAGATGATGACCCCGGCCACCATCGCCGCCTTCGCGGAGCTGGGACTCACCGCCTCGGTGCAGCCCGCCTTCGATGCGGCGTGGGGTGGCGAGGAGGGTATGTACGCCGACCGGCTCGGGGCCGACCGCGCCCGGACCCTCAACCCGTACGCGGCGATGCTCAGGGCCGGGGTGCCGCTGGCCTTCGGCTCGGACGCGCCGGTGACCCCGCTGGACCCGTGGGGCACCGTCCGGGCGGCCGCCTTCCACCGGACGCCTGAGCACCGGGTCTCGGTGCGGGCCGGCTTCACCGCGCACACCCGGGGCGGCTGGCGGGCCCTGGGCCGCGACGACGCGGGGATCCTCGTGCCCGGCGCTCCGGCCGACTACGCGGTCTGGCGGACGGGCGAGCTGATCGTGCAGGCCCCGGACGACCGGGTCGCCCGCTGGTCCACCGATCCGCGCTCCGGCACCCCCGGACTGCCCGACCTGACGCCCGGTTCCGAACTGCCGGTGTGCCTCGCCACCGTCGTCGGCGGGCGGGAGGTATTCGTACGCCCACAGGGGTGATCCGGTCGGCCTCGGTTCGGTACCGGCGGCCGGACCCGGATAGGTTCGGCCGGGTCCACCACAGGACGTCGTGCCGGACGGATCCGTCTGCTCAGCGCGCCCGCGCCTCGGGGGCGAGGGAAGGTTTCGCCGGGCGGCGGGTGGCCCCAGGTCGGGGTCCGGAGGTCCAGTAGACAACGGTCACGGCGGCCCGCAGCCAGCGGGAGTCTGATCGGCCCGAAGGACCGCGGGCCCCGATCACCCGCCCGGTGCCGCCCGGTGCCCGCACCGTCGGGGCGGGCCGCGGCCGATGTTCTAGAGTCATCCTCTGCGACCAGACGTACAGGACGTGCGCGAGCACAAAAGGGGACTCAGTGAGCGACGGCGGACAGCGGGCCTACGGGCCGCTCGGTACAGCCTTGGTGATTATTCCGACCTACAACGAGGCGGAGAACATCGGGCTGATCGTCGGCCGCGTCCGGGCGGCGGTTCCCGAGGCCCACATCCTGGTCGCCGACGACAACAGCCCCGACGGCACCGGCAAGCTTGCCGACGAGCTCGCCGCCGGTGACGACCACGTGCACGTCCTGCACCGCAAGGGCAAGGAAGGGCTCGGCGCCGCCTACCTCGCGGGTTTCGTCTGGGGTCTGGACGAGGGCTACGGCGTGATCGTCGAGATGGACGCCGACGGTTCCCACCAGCCCGAGGAACTGCCCCGCCTGCTGACGGCATTGGCCGGCGCCGACCTGGTCCTGGGCTCGCGCTGGGTGCCGGGCGGCCGTGTCGTGAACTGGCCCAAGACCCGTGAGTTCCTCTCGCGCGGCGGTTCGACCTACTCCCGGCTGATGCTGGATCTCCCGCTGCGGGACGTCACCGGTGGATACCGGGCCTTCCGCCGGGAGACCCTGGAGGGGCTGGGCCTGGAGGACGTGGCCTCCGCGGGCTACTGCTTCCAGGTGGACCTGGCCCGCAGGGCCGTGCAGAAGGGTTTCCGCGTGGTGGAGGTTCCCATCACGTTCGTCGAGCGCGAGTTCGGCGACAGCAAGATGAACAGGAGCATCGTCGTGGAGGCACTCTGGCGGGTCAGCCAGTGGGGCCTCAAGGCGCAGGCGGCCAAGCTCCTGGGCAAGGGCGGCGGCACGTCGGGCGACAGGTCCTGAGGCGAGGGCGGCGGTCCGTCGGCCGACGGGTCCTGATTCCGGGGAGCCTGTCGACCACGCCGGGTCGCGGGCGCCGTCCCGCGCCGCTCTCCGGTCCGGCCCCGGGGCACGCCCCCTAGGGGGGCCTCCGTACCTCCGGCTGAGGACACTTTTATCCGGCCCCAGGCACACTGGATGCTATGACGACCGGCACTGGATCCCTGCGAACGGGCACCCCGACGGCTCCCCGTCGGCGCTCGCCCGCCCGAACCTTCCTCCCCCTGGCCATCGCCGCCTGGCTGATCCTGGAGATCTGGCTGCTCGGCATGGTCGCCGACGCGGCCGGCGGGCTGGCCGTGGCCGCACTGATCGCCGGCGGACTGGTCCTGGGCGCGGTGGTCATCAAGCGTGCCGGGCGGCGCGCCTTCAAGAACCTGACGGACACCTTCCAGCAGGCCCAGCAGGGGCGGCAGCCCGCCCCGCAGCAGCCCGGCCGGGGCAATGGCCTGACGATGCTGGCGGGCCTGCTCCTCATGCTCCCGGGCCTGCTGTCGGACGTCGCGGGCCTGCTCCTGCTGCTCCCGCCCGTCCGGGCGTGGGCCGGTCGCAGGGCCACGCGTTCTCTGGAGCGGAAGATGGCCGCGGCACCTTCGGGCAGCTTCGGCGATGCCTTCCAGCAGGCCCGCATCCACTACCCGGACGGCAAGATCGTCCAGGGAGAAGTCGTCCGCGAGGACCGGCCGGGGGCGCCGGACGGCCCGGACGCCACCTACCGCCCGCCGCTCACGCCGTAGGCTCGCGATCACGCCGAGGGGCCCCGCCACACACTGTGTGGCGG
>NZ_JBHYMC010000059.1:0-46477 GCF_042742535.1 Streptomyces sp. NPDC058880 | reverse complement strand
GGGCGCGGCCGCACGGCCGCGCCCGGGGCGCCGGGGGTTCACCTGTCGGTGGATCAGCCCTGCTGGTACAGGCCGAAGAGGTCGACGATCAGGTCGACGTCGTCCCAGCCCCGGTTCCAGAGGTCGATGATGCCGTGGCTGCCGGTGCTCGCCTGGACCAGGTTCGGGACGGTGTCGCCCCTCTTCCAGTTCAGGTTCGAGGAGTTCGGCGGGGTCGGCCAGCCGGCCGTGTCGTTGATGTAGTCGTCGATGGAGTTCGGGTCCGGGGTGACCGTGAGGTATCCGTCGCCCTCCGGGTTGGTGACCGTGGTGTTCAGCACGAAGCCCGTGATGCTCGGGTCGTCGTAGGACATCGGCATGTAGATGTAGCTCTGCCCCCACAGCTTCCCGTACACCGGGTCCTGGGGGTCGCGGGTGTCCACCAGGCGCTCGGGCGAGAACGGCAGGAAGGCGCTCTTGCTGTCGGCGCTGTAGTAGCCCACGACGTCGACGACGACGTCGGTGCCCGCCCAGGCGCCGTTGAAGACGCTGATCCTGCCGTCCGCGCTGACGGGGACGATCACCGAGTTGGCGATCGTCTGGCCCGCGGTGAAGTTCAGGTTGGACGCGGTCGGGGTGGCGCCGCCGCCCGGGAAGACCGACAGGTGGCCGGCTTCCCGCGGGTTGGTGACCGTGACGTTCAGCGCGACGGCGCTGATGCCCTGGGGGATCCCGCGCAGGCCGCTGATCTGGGTGGAGAAGGTCTTGCGGCCGCCGAGCTGGCCCTTCGCCGTGCCGAGGCCCTCGCGGGTGTCGACGAAGCGGGACGGGGTGACCGGGGTGTAACCGCTGGATGCGGTCTTGGAGAAGTAGCCGGTGACGTCGGCGATCAGGTCGACCGGGGCGTCGCCGCGGTTGGCTATCTCGACGTAGCCGTTCTTGCCGACCTTCACGATGACCAGGTTCGGGACGCTCTGGCGGGCCTTGTAGTTGACGTTCGACGTGGTCGGACGCTGGGTGCCCTCGGGGAAGGCGGTGATGTGGCCGTTGCTGGAGGTGTTGGTGACCGTGACGTTGAGGACCACGGCGGTGACGCCGGCCGGGATCCCACCGTTGCCGCCGATCTTCACGCGGGTGGAGCTGTACGGCTGGACCTTGCCCGCCGGCGCGCCGGTCCCGTCGCGGGTGTCCAGCAGCCGGGTGGGGGCGTACGGGGTGAAGTCCGCACCGGCGGTGACGAAAACGACCTCGTTGACGGCCGAGACGCCGTTCTCGGCATCCGCCACGGTGACCTTGACCGTGTAGGAGCCGACCTCGGCGTAGGTGTGGGCCGTGGTGTGGGTGCCGGAGCCGAAGGCGTCGAAGACGTCCGACTTCCCGTCGCCCCATTCGATGGTGACCGTGAGCGCGGTGTCCGCGCTGTAGATGGTGGTGTCGACCTCGATGCCGTGCGCCGTGACGCCGTAGGCGGTCAGGCCGACCGAGAGGTCCGGGTTGGCGGAGGCGGACTGCGCCGCGGCGACTCCGGTCTTCGCGGACGGGGCGGCGGCCTTGCGGACCGTGCGGTCCGCGGGGCTGGTGAAGGTGTTGCTCTTGGACTTCGCGTCCTTGCCGAGACCCAGGTCAAGGTCCGGCGCGGTGGTGCCGCGCGCCTCCGGCTGGGCCGGGTCGGCCTGGGCCACGCCCGGGATGAGACCAACGCCAGCCGCGATCGCGGCAGCGGAAACAACAAGACGGCGACGACGCACCGGCTCCCCCATGTGTGTGATTGAACGCTTGATCGACTCGAAAGCCTGATCAGGGTACAGAGTCGCGAAACGATCTATCAGGGGGGTGGGTCCCGGATTCCGCCCGCCTCCCGGTCCGCCCGGTCCGCCGGTGCCGGCCGATCCCACCGTGCCCCGGCCAGGGGGCTTGTGCTCGCTGGAGCGCGTTCCTAGCATCACCGGTGTTACATCAGTTGTGTCACACGGCCGCACACCAGGCACACCACCCACACCGCAGACGCTGGGGGCTCGATGGCAGTGACAGGGAACGCGACCGGGACGGCGGGCGGCAACGGCCCGCTCGCCGGCGTGCGCGTCGTCGAGCTGGCCGGCATCGGACCCGGACCGTTCGCCGCCATGCTCCTGGCCGACCTGGGAGCAGACGTCGTACGGGTGGACCGCCCCGGCGGCGGCGGGCTCGCCGTCGACCCGGCCTACGACATCACCAACCGCGGCAAGCGTTCCGTCCTGGTCGACCTCAAGTCCGCCGACGGGCCCGCCCGCGTCCTGGACCTCGTCGAGCGGGCCGACGTGCTCGTCGAGGGCTTCCGCCCCGGGGTCGCCGAACGGCTCGGCGTGGGACCCGCCGAGTGCCACGCCCGCAATCCGAAGCTCGTCTACGGGCGGATGACCGGCTGGGGCCAGGAGGGCCCCCTCGCGCACACCGCGGGCCACGACATCGCCTACATCGCCGTCACCGGCGCCCTCGGCATGATCGGCGGCCCGGAGCAGCCCCCGGCGGTCCCGGCCAACCTCGTCGGGGACTATGCGGGAGGCTCGCTCTACCTGGTGGTCGGGGTCCTCGCCGCCCTCCAGCACGCCCGCGCCACCGGCACCGGGCAGGTCGTCGACGCGGCCATCGTCGACGGCACCGCCCACCTCACCGCCATGATCCACGGGATGATGGCGGCGGGCGGCTGGCAGGACCGGCGCGGAGCCAACCTCCTCGACGGCGGCTGCCCCTTCTACGGCACCTACCAGACCTCCGACGGCGGCTACATGGCCGTCGGCGCGCTGGAGCAGCAGTTCTACGACACCTTCGTGCAGCTCCTCGGCATCGCGGACGAAGCGCCGGCCCGCAAGGACGTCGCCCGCTGGGGCGAGCTGCGCGAGGCCGTCGCCGCGCGCTTCCGCACCCGTACGCGCGAGGAGTGGACGGCGGTCTTCGAGGGCACCGACGCCTGCGTGGCCCCGGTGCTGTCGCTGCGCGAGGCCCCCGGCCACCCCCACCTCGCCGCCCGCGGGACCTTCACGGACGTCGGCGGGATCGTCCAGCCGGCGCCGGCGCCGCGGTTCTCCGCGACGCCGGTCGCCGTCACCACGGGCCCCGCCCGACCGGGCGCCCACACCGAGTCGGTGGCCGCCGACTGGGACGTAGCGGCCCTGCTCCCGAAAGAGGCCTGATGGAACTGTCGATGATGCTCGACTACGCGGGGGACCCGCGCCGCGCCGCCGACGAGGCGGCGGCGCTGGAGTCCGCCGGACTGGACGCCGTGTGGGTGGCCGAGGCCTGGGGCTTCGACTCCCCGACGATCATGGGCTACCTCGCCGCCCGCACCGAGCGGCTGAAGATCGGCTCGGCGATCATGAACGTCTACTCGCGCACCCCCGGCCTGATCGCGCAGACGGCCGCCGGACTGGACGCCCTCTCGGGCGGCCGGGCGCTGCTCGGCCTCGGCGCCTCCGGCCCGCAGGTCGTCGAGGGCTGGCACGGGAAGCCGTACGACAAGCCGCTCGGCCGCACCCGGGAGACGGTCGAGCTGTGCCGGCGCATCTGGCGCCGCGAGACGATCGACCACCACGGCATCACGGACATGCCGCTGCCGCCCGGGAAGGGCGGCCGGCACGGCAAGCCCCTGAAGATCCTCACCAGACCGGTGCGCGACGCGATCCCGGTCTTCATCGCCTCGCTCGGGCCCGCCAACGTCAGGCTCACCGCAGAGATCGCGGACGGCTGGCTGCCCACGCTCTTCATCCCGGAGAAGGCCGATGCGGTGTGGGGCGGCCCGCTCGCCGAGGGCGCGGCGCGGCGCGCCCCTGAGCTCGGCCCCCTGCAGACCGTCGCGGGCGGACTGCTCGCGATCGGCCCGGACGCGGCCGCCGTACGCGAACGCGCCCGCCCGCAGATCGCGCTGTACGTCGGCGGCATGGGCGCGGTCGGCAAGAACTTCTACAACGACCTCGCCGTCGCCTACGGCTATGCGGAGGAGGCCCGGAAGATCCAGGAGCTCTACCTCGCCGGACGCACCCGCGACGCGGCGGCCGCCGTACCGGACGAGTTCTGCGAGCTGATGACCCTGTGCGGGCCCGAGGGCTACGTGCGCGAGCGTGTCGAGGCCTTCCGCGCGGCCGGCGTCACGATGCTCAACGTCACCCCCGTCGGCCCCGAGCCGGCGCGCCTGATCGAAACCGTGAAGAACTGGCTCTGAGGAGCCCTGCCGAAGCCGAGAGCCTCCCGACGAGGCGAGTCCTGCGATGAAGCGAGCCGTCCGATGAAGCGAGCCGTCCTATGAAGCGCCTGATCTTCGACGCCGACCACGAGGCGTTCCGCGAGACCGTCCGCACCTTCCTGGCCAAGGAGGTGCTGCCGCACTACGAGCAGTGGGAGAAGGACGGCATCGTCAGCCGCGCGGCATGGCGGGCCGCGGGCCGGCAGGGGCTGCTCGGGCTGGCCGTCCCGGAGGAGTACGGCGGTGGCGGGAACACCGACTTCCGCTACGCCGCCGTGATAGCGGAGGAGTTCACCAGAGCGGGCACGCCCGGGTTCGCCATCGGCCTGCACAACGACATCATCGGGCCGTACCTGACCTCGCTCGCCACGGAGGAGCAGAAGCGCCGCTGGCTGCCCGGTTTCTGCTCCGGCGAGACCGTCACCGCCATCGCGATGACCGAGCCGGGAGCGGGCTCCGACCTCCAGGGGATCCGGACCACCGCGGAGGACCGGGGCGACCACTGGGTGCTGAACGGCTCCAAGACCTTCATCTCCAACGGCATCCTGGCCGACCTGGTGATCGTGGTCGCCAAGACCACCCCCGAGGGCGGGGCGCACGGACTGTCGCTGCTGGTCATCGAGCGCGGAGCGGAGGGCTTCGAGCGCGGCCGTAACCTCGACAAGATCGGCCAGAAGGCGCAGGACACCGCCGAGCTGTTCTTCCACGACGTACGCGTCCCGAAGGAGAACCTGCTCGGCGAGCTGAACGGCGCCTTCGTCCACCTGATGACCCATCTCGCGCAGGAGCGGATGGGCATCGCGATGGCCGGGATCGCCGCCGCCGAGCACCTCCTGGAGATCACCACGCAGTACGTGAAGGAGCGCGAGGCCTTCGGACGTCCGCTGTCCAAGCTCCAGCACGTCCGGTTCGAGATCGCGGAGATGGCCACCGAGGTCGCCGTCACCCGGGCCTTCCTCGACCGGTGCATCACCGACCACTCGAACGGCGAGCTGGACCATGTGCACGCCTCCATGGCCAAGTGGTGGGCCACCGAACTGCAGAAGCGCGTGGCGGACCGCTGCCTGCAACTCCACGGCGGGTACGGGTACATGACCGAGTACCGGGTGGCCCGGGCCTTCACCGACGGCCGGATCCAGACGATCTACGGCGGCACGACCGAGATCATGAAGGAGATCATCGGCCGGTCTCTCCTCAGCTGACCCCCTCGTCCCACCCCGCGGCCCCGCCGAGGACCATCCCAGGACCTTCCAGCACACCGAAAGGCTTGACCAGTGAGCACCGAAGCTTACGTATACGACGCGATCCGCACCCCGCGCGGCCGCGGCAAGGCCAATGGCTCCCTGCACGGCACCAAGCCGATCGACCTGGTCGTCGGACTCATCGACGCGCTGCGCGAGCGCAACCCCGCCCTGGACCCGGCCGCCATCGACGACATCGTGCTCGGCGTGGTCGGCCCGGTCGGCGACCAGGGCTCCGACATCGCCCGTATCGCGGCGATCGCCGCCGGTCTCCCCGACACCGTGGCCGGCGTACAGGAGAACCGGTTCTGCGCCTCCGGGCTGGAAGCCGTCAACCTGGCCGCTGCGAAGGTCCGTTCCGGCTGGGAGGACCTGGTCCTGGCGGGGGGCGTGGAGTCCATGTCCCGCGTTCCGATGGCCTCGGACGGCGGCGCCTGGTTCGCCGACCCGATGACGAACTGGGACACCGGTTTCGTGCCGCAGGGCATCGGCGCCGACCTGATCGCCACCATCGAGGGCTTCTCCCGGCGGGACGTCGACGAGTACGCGGCCCTCTCGCAGGAACGCGCCGCCGCCGCGATCAAGGACGGCCGCTTCGCGAAGTCGGTCGTCCCGGTCACCGACCGCAACGGCCTGACCGTCCTGGACCACGACGAGTTCGTCCGCCCGGGGACCACCGCCGACACCCTCGCCAAGCTCAAGCCGTCCTTCGCCGACATCGGCGAGCTCGGCGGCTTCGACGCCGTCGCCCTGCAGAAGTACCACTGGATCGAGAAGATCGACCACGTCCACCACGCGGGCAACTCCTCCGGCATCGTCGACGGCGCCGCGCTCGTCGCGATCGGCTCCCGCGAGGCGGGGGAGCGGAGCGGCCTCACCCCGCGCGCCCGCATCGTCTCGGCGGCCGTCTCCGGCTCCGAGCCCACCATCATGCTCACCGGCCCCGCCCCGGCCACCCGCAAGGCCCTCGCCAAGGCCGGACTGACCATCGACGACATCGACCTGGTCGAGATCAACGAGGCCTTCGCCGGGGTCGTCCTGCGCTTCGTCAAGGACATGGGCCTCTCCCTCGACAAGGTCAACGTCAACGGCGGCGCCATCGCGCTGGGCCACCCGCTCGGCGCCACCGGTGCCATGATCCTCGGCACGATCGTCGACGAGCTGGAGCGCCAGGACAAGCGCTACGGCCTCGTCACCCTCTGCGTCGGCGGCGGCATGGGCGTCGCCACCATCGTCGAGCGCCTCTGAACCGTCCTGTATCCCCGACCCTCCGACACGGAAGTAGCGAACATGAGCGAGTCCACCACGATCCGCTGGGAACAGGACGAGACCGGCGTCGTCACCCTGATCCTCGACGACCCGGGCCAGTCCGCCAACACGATGAACCAGGCCTTCAAGGACTCCATCGCCGCGGTCGCCGACCGCGCCGAGGCCGAGAAGGACTCCATCCGCGGCATCATCTACACGTCCGCCAAGAAGACCTTCTTCGCCGGCGGCGACCTCAAGGACATGATCCGGCTGCGCCCCGAGCACGCGCAGCTCGCCTTCGACACCGGCACCGAGATCAAGCGGTCCCTGCGCCGCATCGAGACCCTCGGCAAGCCCGTCGTCGCCGCCGTCAACGGCGCCGCTCTGGGCGGCGGTTACGAGATCGCCCTGGCCTGCCACCACCGGGTCGCCCTCGACGTGCCCGGCTCCAAGATCGGCCTGCCCGAGGTCACCCTCGGCCTGCTCCCGGCGGGCGGCGGCGTCACCCGCACCGTGCGCCTGATGGGCATCGCCGACGCGCTGCTCAAGGTACTGCTCCAGGGCACCCAGTACACCCCCCGGCGCGCCCTCGACAACGGCCTCGTGCACGAACTGGCCGCCACCCGTGAGGAGATGCTGGCCAAGGCCCGTGCCTTCATCGACGCCCACCCCGAGTCGCAGCAGCCCTGGGACGTACCCGGCTACCGGATCCCCGGCGGCACTCCGTCCAGCCCGCGCTTCGCCGCGAACCTCCCGGCCTTCCCGGCCAACCTGAAGAAGCAGCTGAACGGCGCCCCGTACCCGGCGCCGCGCAACATCCTGGCCTGCGCCGTCGAGGGCTCCCAGGTGGACTTCGAGACCGCGCTGACGATCGAGGCCCGCTACTTCACCGAGCTGGTCACCGGGCAGACCGCCAAGAACATGATCCAGGCCTTCTTCTTCGACCTGCAGGCCGTCAACGCCGGCCGCAGCCGCCCGCAGGGCATCGAGCCGCGGCAGGTCCGCAAGGTCGCCGTCCTCGGCGCCGGCATGATGGGCGCCGGCATCGCCTACTCCTGCGCCCGCGCGGGCATCGAGGTGGTGCTCAAGGACGTCACCACCGAGGCTGCCGCGAAGGGGAGGGCGTACTCCGAGAAGCTGCTCGACAAGGCCCTGTCCCGCGGCCGGATCACCGAGGCGGGGCGTGCCGAGCTGCTCGCCCGGATCACCCCGACCGCCGACACGGCCGACCTCGCGGGCTGCGACGCCGTCATCGAGGCCGTCTTCGAGGACACCGCGCTCAAGCACAAGGTGTTCCAGGAGGTCCAGGACGTCATCGCGCCCGACGCCCTTCTGTGCTCCAACACCTCGACCCTGCCCATCACCGGTCTCGCCGAGGGCGTGAAGCGGCCCGCCGACTTCATCGGACTGCACTTCTTCTCGCCCGTCGACAAGATGCCCCTGGTCGAGATCATCAAGGGGGACCGGACCGGGGACGAGGCCATCGCGCGCGCCTTCGACCTGGTGCGCCAGATCAACAAGACCCCGATCGTGGTCAACGACTCGCGCGGCTTCTTCACCTCGCGCGTCATCGGCCAGTTCATCAACGAGGGCGTGGCGATGGTCGGCGAGGGCGTCGAGCCCGCGTCGATCGAGCAGGCCGCCGCCCAGGCCGGCTACCCGGCCAAGGTCCTCTCCCTGATGGACGAGCTGACCCTGACCCTGCCGCGCAAGATCCGCAACGAGAGCCGCAAGGCCGTCGAGGCGGAGGGCCGGACGTGGACCGAGCACCCCGCCGACACCGTCATCGACCGGATGGTCGACGAGTTCGGCCGCCCCGGCCGCAGCGGCGGCGCCGGCTTCTACGAGTACGACGAGTCGGGCAGGCGCGCCCGCATCTGGCCGGGGCTGCGTGAGCACTTCGCCAAGCCGGGCCACGAGGTCCCCTTCGAGGACATGAAGGAGCGGATGCTCTTCTCCGAGGCCCTCGACACCGTCCGCTGCCTGGACGAGGGCGTCCTCACCTCGATCGCCGACGCCAACATCGGCTCCATCATGGGCATCGGATTCCCGGCCTGGACGGGCGGTGTGATCCAGTACATCAACGGCTACGAGGGCGGCCTCGCCGGCTTCGTGGCCCGCGCCCGCGAGCTCGCCGGCACGTACGGCGAGCGGTTCACCCCGCCGGCCTCCCTCGTGGAGAAGGCGGAGCGGGGCGAGACGTACACCGACTGATCCCGTACGGCCCCCGGCCGCCCCTTCCACCCCGGACGTCACGGTCACCCCGGCCGTCCCGCCCGGGACGGTCGGGACGGCCGGGGCGGTCAAGGTGTCTGCCGGTCAGGCCTTCGCGGCGTGCAGGACGGCGAAGACCCCGTGCAGTTCGCCCGCGTCGGCGTCCGTCCACCGGTTCAGCAGCTGGGCCAGGACGGATCCGCCGGTCACGGCGGGCCCGGCCGCCAGCACCCGGGACACGGACAGGGCCCGCACCGGCTCGTCCCGTCCGGCCGGTGCGACGCCGACGACGGTCGCGTCGGAGGTGTCCGTCACGTCCTTCGGCCCGGCCAGCCCCTCCGGCACTCCGGCAGCTTCGGCGAGCACCCGGGCCGCCGGGTCCGGTGCGTCGCTCGCGTTCTGGTCCTGAGCGGCCGCCCGGCCCGCCAGCAGCGCGAGCAGCTGTGCCACCAGGACCGGGTCGTGTGTTCCGTCGTAGATCCAGCGCAGGCCCAGGACCCCGTGCTCGGAGGTGCCGATCAGGGCGTCCTCGCCGTGTTCCAGCGGCGTCCCGCGGTAGGTCATCGGTACCTGGTAGGTGACGGGGACGCCCCCCGAGGTGTCGGTGACCACCATGAACTCGATGCCCACCTCGCCCGCGGGGTCGTCGAGCCGGAAGCCGCCGGCCTTGGCGAGCAGCGGTGCGTCCCCGCCCCGGTACCAGGGCTTCGACGGCAACCAGGCGGCGATCAGTTCGAGCTTGCCCGGTGACATGGTGGTGCGGTGAATGACTGCCATGATCCGTAAACTACCCGGGCGTCAACGGGTGTTGGCGGGCGAGGACCCGGCCGGGGTCAACGGGGCGCGGCCGTGCCGTGTTCCCGGACGGCGATCCTGGCCAGCTTCGTCAGCATCATGCCGTTGCGCACGGCGACCAGGTAGTCCACCGGCAGCCCGTGCATGCGGGTGCCGGGACCCCGCAGCGGATGCCAGTCGAGGGTGAAGAGCGTGTTCCGGCCCCAGGGAGCCAGGTTCATGGCGACGCGGGCCGCGCCGAAGGGTTCGGCCCGGGCCTCCAGCTCCAGGCGCCGCTGCGGTTCGCAGACGCGGACGACGCAGGTGTCGTCGAGGGTCAGCGGGCCGGCGCCGACCCGGACCCGCAGCCGGGCGCCCACGCCGGGCCAGTGCGGGTCCGCGGCGAGGACCTGCCGGGTGCCCGTCACCCACTCCCCGTAGCGGTGCCCGTCGGCCAGCAGGCGCCAGACCTCGGAGGGCGGGCTCAGGATGAGACGGCGGTTGCGGGCCACGGCTGTCACGCTCCTTCCGGACGGTGGCCGGGCCGTCGCGCCGCCCCGCCCACCCCCACCCTCACGCCGTACCCGCGCCCCCGCAGTCCGGCAGACCCGAACGGCTGTCACGGACTGCGGCCGCCCGGGACCGTCCCCGGTCCGTCCCCGGACCCGCCCGGGACCCGCCCGGGACCCGTCAACCGTGTTCGGAGGCGAACGCCGCGCGCAGCTCCTCCCGCAGCGACCGCTGGAAGGCCGTCACCAGGGCCTGGACCACCATCGGCTGCATGTGCGCCGACAGGGCCTTCATCGACTCCACCCGCTCCGGATCGCTCTCGCCCTCCGTGAACGGCCCCCACACCTCGTCCCGGAAGAGAGCCGTCAGCTCGTGCGCTGCCGACCGGGTGTGCTCCACCAGCACCGTGCGCGCCGCCAGGATCGTCTCGTGCGCGATCGGCACGTCGAGCAGGGCGACCCCCAGCCGCAGCAGGCCCACGTCCACCCGGAAGCCCCCGCCCGAGGCGGCGAGCACGTTCATCGCCGTCAGCCGCCGCACGTCCGTGTCCGACAGGCTCCGTCCCGCCCGCTTCTCCAGCTCCTCCCGGGAGACCTCCCGGGCCGCGTCCGGGGCCCAACTGGCCACCATCGCCCGGTGGATCGCGAGATCGTGCGCGCTCAGGTCGTCGGGCAGCGCGTCCAGGTAGCGTTCGATCGCCGACAGGGTCATGCCCTGGTGCTGGAGCTCCTCGATCAGAGCCAGCCGCGACAGGTGCTCCGGCCCGTAGTGCCCCACCCGACGCGGACCGATCACGGGAGGGGGCAAAAGCCCGCGGGTGCTGTAGAACCGTACCGTGCGCACGGTGACGCCCGCCCTGGCCGCCAGCTCGTCGACGGTGAGCATCGGCTCGGGTGCCTGGTCGGCCATCGTCTGCGCCTCGCTCTCTGCTCCACAGCTTGGGTTCAACAGTATTGCTGTCGCACCAATGATGTGAAACGGCCAGGAGCTGCCCATGACCACGAACCTGCGACTGCCCGGACGACCCGAAGAGATCACCTTCCCCGCCCTGATGGCCCGCAACGCCGCCGCGTACGGAGACCTCCCCGCCCTCTCCTGGCGGGCCGGACCCGACGCGGCCGGGTGGACCACGCTCACCTGGAGCGAGGTCCGCCACGAGGTCGCCGTCCTCGCCGCCGGATATGCCGCCCTCGGCGTCGGGCGCGGCGAGCACGTCCTGCTGATGATGGGCAACCGCCCCGAGCACTGGCTCAGCGACCTCGCCCTGGTCCACCTCGGCGCCGTACCCGTCACCGTCTACGGGACCTCCGCGCCCGAACAGACCGCCCACATCGCCCGCCACAGCAGGGCCCGGATCGCCGTCGTGGAGGGCGCCCGCGAACTCGGCCGGTGGGAGCCGCTGCTGGCCGACGCCGACGTCCCCCTGGAGCGCATCGTCGTGGCCGAGGCGGCCGAGGCCCGCGGCCACGGCACGTACGCCTCCCTGTACGAGAGCGGCGCCCGGTTCCACCGCGCCGAGGACTTCGAGAAGGCCTGGCAGCAGACCGGCCCCGAGGACCCGCTGACCGTCGTCTACACCTCGGGCACCACCGGCGACCCCAAGGGCGTGCGCCTGACCCACCGCAACCTGATGCTCCAGGCGGTCCGCCTCGACCGGCACGTGGACCTGCCCGAGCATGCCGAGCACATCTGCTACCTGCCCTTCGCGCACATCGCCGAGCGGGTGCTCGGCATCTACCTGCCGCTGCTGAGGGCCGCCCACGTCATGCTGTGCGCCGACCCCACGGCTGTCTCGGCGGCCGTACGAGAACTGCGCCCGGTGCAGTTCTTCGGAGTGCCCCGGGTGTGGGAGAAGCTCGCCGCCTCGGTCCGCGCGGTCCTCGCGCAGCTCCCCGAGGACCGGCGCGGCGCCATCGAGGCCGCGAACGACCTCGCCCGCACCCGGGCCGCCCACCACGAGCGCGGCGAGGAGGTGCCCGCCGCGCTGGAAGCCTCGTATGCAGCGGCCAAGGAGCGGACGCTGGACCCGCTGTTGCGTCTGGCGGGCATGGACCGGCTCACCTGGACGGCCAGCGCCACCGCGCCGATGCCCATCGACGTCGTCCGCTTCTGGGCCGGCTGGGGCATCACGATCATGGACGCCTGGGGGCTCACCGAGACGGCCGGGGTGTGCACGCTCAACAGCGCCGAAGGCTTCCGGCTGGGCTCGGTGGGCCGCCCGATCGAGGGGCTGGAGCTGAGGATCGCGGAGGACGGGGAGATCCTCACCCGCGGTGCGACCGTCTTCGGCGGCTACCTGCGGCCGGACGGCTCGGTGCAGAGCGCCTCCGACCCGGAGGGCTGGTTCCCCACGGGGGACGTCGGCCGGATCGACGGGGACGGCTACCTGTGGATCACCGACCGCAAGAAGGAACTGATCATCACGTCCAACGGGAAGAACGTCTCGCCCGCGCTGGTGGAGAACACGGTCAAGGAGCACCCCCTGATCGGGCAGGCGCTGGTGCACGGCGACGGCCGCTCCTACTTGGTCGCCCTGCTCGTCCTGGACGCCGAACTGGCCCCCGTCTGGGCGGCCGCCCGGGGCATCGAGGACACCTCGCCGGGCGCGCTCGCCGGACATCCCGCGGTCCGGGAGGAGATCGCCCGCGCGGTCGCGGCGGCCAACGCGCGGCTCAACCGGACCGAGCAGATCAAACGCTACCGGCTGCTGACGCAGGAGTGGGGCCCCGAGACGGGAGAGCTCACCCCGTCGCTCAAACTCCGCCGTCGGGTGGTCCGCGACCGGTACGCGGACCTGATCGAGGGCCTGTACGAGGAGCCGTACGACCCGGCGTGACCCGGGCGCCCGGCCGGCGGGCGGTGTGCGCGCCCGCCGGCCGGGGCGGTCCCGGCCCGCCCGATCGCGGTGAGGGTGGCGCCGGGCGCCTCTCCTTCGGCGGCGGAATGCAGGGTCCGGCGAGTGCTGCGGAGGACCTGGGTCAGGTGATGCCGTGGCGGCCGCCGCGCGGGCAGCCCTTCGCATGGACCACGGCGCCGCCCTCGGGCCCGCCGAGCGGCAGCGGCCGCGCGCCGCACGGGCACGGCCGCGGCGGCTGCTTGGCGGCCCGCTGGTAGGTGATCTCGTCCGTCGTCACCGGGCCGCCTCGATGTTCGCGACGGCCGTGGACAGTTCGCGGCCGCCGCCGGCCGGCCGGATGTAGGCGATCTCCGCCCAGCGTTCCGGCAGGTCGGCCGCGGCCGTGTTCTCCATCAGCACCGCCATGAGCGTTCCCTCGATGCCGGACGCGATGTCGCGGACCGGCTTCCTGAGGAGCGGGTGCGGAATCTCTGTGTGCGCGTCCTGCGGGGCGGCCATGGCGGGTGCTCCCTACGTCGTCAGTGGGTCATCCGGCCTTTTCGCCTGCGGAGTTCGAGGCCGTACCAGGATGATGGGCCAGCACGCAGATGGGCGGACAGGCCATCGCGTGGCCATCGGCGGCCACCTGGCGGCCACGACCGGGGACCGACGTGATGACACCTCACACTGGGGTCATGAGCCCCCGCAACGACGCGCTCAGGGCCGCCCGGCTCCGGGTGGGCTGGCGCACCATGGAGCAAGCCGCAGCCCAGCTCCAGGCACTCGGGCAGCGATTCCTCGACGACCCGCACTACACCGTCAGCGCACGCACCTGGCGCCGATGGGAAGGCAGGACGCCCGGCTGGCCGCCGGAAGAGACCGCCACCGTCCTCCACGACGCCCTCGGCCAGTGGCCCGAAGACCTCGGGTTCACGGCGCCCGCCGGTTGGATCCGCCCCGAGGCAGAAGCAGAGGAAGCCGTGAAGCGAAGGACCTTCGTCTCCGTGACTGCGGCCGCCCTGATGCCCGGTCCCGTCGCCGCACAGCATGTCGACCCCGCGCTGATCGAGTACTTCCAGCAGCAGCTCGAAGGGCACTACAGGGCCGACATGTTTCTGGGCCCGCACGACCTCATCGGTACCGTGTCGGCTCAGTACCAGCTCATTGACAAGCTCCTCCGGAGCGCGCGCGGCGAGACCCGCCGTGGTTTGCTCCGCGTCGGAGCGGCCTACGCCGCACTCGTCGGCTGGCTGTACCAGGACGCCGGGGACCTCGGGGCGGCGGGCTTCTGGCGGGGGGTGACCCAGGAGATAGCGGTACGGTCCCGGGACCCGCACCTGATCGGGTACTCCCTCGTCAACCAGGCCCAGGTTCGCACCGACCTCGGTGACGGCCGCGGCGTCATCGACCTCTGCGAGGCCGCCCTTGACGACGCGGACCGGCTCTTTCCCAAGGTTCGCATCATGGCCATGCAACAGCAGGCCCACGGCGCCAGCCTCACCGGAGATCGGAACGCCGTCGACCGGCTCATCGACACCGCCGGCGGGCTCCTGCCGCGCGTCGACGACGACCTGCCCTGGGGCAACGCGTGCCGTCGGACTCCCGGATACCTGGAGGTGCAGAGGGCCACCTGCTACGGCCGGCTCGGACTCGGCCGCGAGGCCGACCGACTCTGGTCGCAGGTCCTCGCCGCAGTGCCGTCCGCAGCGCGCCGGGACCGCGGCGTGTACCTGGCCCGGCACGCCATCGCCGCCGCCGTCTGCCGGGACCCCGACCACGCTCTGGAGATCGCCCGTGAAGCGGCGACCATCGCCGTCGAGACCAGGTCGGTGCGGATGCTGCGCGAACTCGGTTCCCTGGAGCGGGCCATGCGGCCGTGGCACGATGCCCCCGTTGGCCGGGACCTCGCCGAGGTCTTGGGGCCTGTGAACGAGGGGAGCTGACATGGGCGCACAGAAGCCGCTGACGCACGAGGAGATCGCCGAGCACCTGGCGGCGTTGCCGGGGTGGGAGCAGGTGGGTGACGAGATCACCCGCACCTACCCGATCCGCTACCACGCGGCCGTGGCCGCGATCGTGACGATCGCCGACCGGTCCCGGCGGATCCAGCATCACGCTGACCTGGACTTGAGGATCGACCATCTGCGGGCGGCCATCACCACGCACGACGCCGGGAACCGGCTCACGTCGGCAGACTTCGACCTGGCCGCGCGCATCGACGCGATCGTCGCCGCGCACCAGGCCCTGCCGCTGGACTGACCCCGGCCATGACGACAACCCCCTCCCGCCCGAGGGCGGGAGGCGGGCCGTTGCGGTCAGGCGGAGAGGTCCTGGGCGGCGCGCGCGGCCCACCCGCCGGGACGGGGCGTCAGCGTCCGATCAGCGGGTAGTGGTCGGAGAGGTTGGTGTAGGTGTACGAGGTGCCCCAGCTGGATACGGTCCAGGGCGCCGACTCCTCCTTGACCACGTTGTTCTCCCAGCCCGCCGGGCGGGCGTTGCCCTTGCGGTAGAGGACGTAGTCCAGGTCCTCGCGCGGGTCCGTCGGGTAGCGGTACTTCGCTATCGAGTTCAGGGCGGTGTCGAAGGAGTACGGGTGGCCCGTGCGCGAGTCGGAGTCGGCCAGGTCGGCGTTGGCGAGCATGCTCGCGTACTCCGGGGTGCGCGAGTCGACGTTGAGGTCGCCGGCCAGGATGACCTGCTCGTTCGCCGGGATGTTCTTGCCGTCCAGGAAGGTGTCGATGGCCCGGAACTGCCGGGCGCGCATCTGCGCGGCCTCGCCCGCGCCGCAGCCCGGATCGGTGGACTGCGCGTGCGTGCCGACCACGTGCACCTTCGTGCCGCCCACGTCGAGCACGACGTAGGCGAAGCCCTTGTTGGACCACCAGTCGGCGCCGCAGGCGTCCTTGAAGACGAACTGTTCCTTGCGGACGATCGGCCACTTGCTGAGGACCGTGACGCCGCCGTCCTCCGGGGTGGTGGAGGAGTAGGCGCCGCCCGTGGCGTCCCAGCCGCTCCTGCTGCGGCCGACGACCGGGGTCTGGTACGGGTACTGCGCGGCGGAGTTCGCCTTCAGCGCGTCCGAGGAGCTGTTGTCGAAGGCCTCCTGGAGTACGACCACGTCGTGGCCCTGGTAGAAGGCGGTCTTGGGGATCTCCGCGGCCCGGTGGTCCTGGCCCCAGTTCGGGTAGAGGTTCTTGCTCATCAGGAACACGTTGTACGACAGGACGCTGAGCCGGGGGGCGGCGGTGTGCTCCGCGGCCGTGGCGGCGGGCGCGGTGGTGGCGGCCAGTGCGCCTGCGGCGACCGCGGCGACGGCCGTGGCGGCGGCGCGGCGCGAGCGGGTCGTGGAAAGCAGCATGAAGGTCTCCGTCATTCCTGCGGGGGAAGATCGACGCCGTCATACAAGCAGCAGCAGTTACCTCTGGGTAACACCCGTGCAGAGACTTTCTGACCGTGAGACGGCCGTCCGGTGCTCGCATACTTGTCGTATGACGGAGATCGACTCGGCACACCCCAGCGGACCTGCGGCTACGCGCCGCACCGACCCCGAACCGCCACCGCCCGGCGGGGTGCTGTGGACCATCGCCGGCGACGTCCGCGCCTTGCTGATGCTGCCCGCCGCCTTCACCCTGCAGGTCGCCCACCCGGCCATCGCGGCCGGCGTCGACGAGTACTCCGTCTTCCGCACCGACCCCTGGGGTCGCGGCGAGCGCTCCCTGCGCTCGGTCCAGCTGTGGGTGTACGGAGGCGAGGGGGCCGCCGAGGAGGGCCGCAGGGTACGCCGCCTGCACAAGGACATCCAGGGCACCGACACCCGCGGCCGGCGCTACCACTCCCTTGACCCGGCCTGCTACGCCTGGGTCCACGCCACCGGCTTCCCGGTCTACCTCTACGCCGGCCGCTACCTGCTGCGCCGCTTCACCCCCGCCCAGGAGCATCAGCTCTACCGCGAATGGCTGCAGGTCGGCCGGATCCTCGGCCTGCACGACCGGGACATGCCGCAGACCGTCGAGGAGTACTGGAGGTACTGGGCCAGGATGCTGGCCGAGGAGATCGAGCCCACCGCGGTCGCCCGCGAGCTCGTCGCCACCGACGTGCCGCTGCCCCCGCCCGAGGGCGGCCCGCTTCCCGTGCGGCTGCTGGTGCGGCTGACCTGGCCCGTGCTGCGCGCGGCCTTCCTGCACCTGCGGGCCTTCGTCACCGCCGGGTACATGCCGCCCGAGGCCCGGGCCGCGATCGGGCTGGAGTGGAGCCCGGCCCAGGAGCGCAGGCTCCGCCGGTTCAGCACCGCCGTACGGATCCTCGTCCCGCTGCTGCCGGAGCGGCTGCGCTACCTGCCGATCGCCTACCGGGCGCGCGCCGCCTGGCACGCGGGCCGCCGCTGACGACCGGGCACGCGGCCCCCGCGAGCAGCGGGAGCCGCGTGCGCGGCGCGGCGCGGCGTCAGTGCCGGTGGCCGGGCCCGGAGCCGTGCTCGGTGTCGTGGACCGTGTTCGTCTCCGCGATCTTCTTCCAGGACTTCGGTTCGGCGGCTGCCCCCGCCGGTGCGGACTGCGGCGGGGCCGGCCGGGCCGAACGGGCCGACGGCCCGGCGGACGCCGGGTGCAGCGCCGACGCGTCGGGCCTGCCCGGGGTGTAGAGCCAGGTCTCGAACAGCTGGGCCAGTGGCGTGCGAGAGACCTTCTCCGCGTACCGTACGAAGTCACCCACCCCGGCGTTGCCGTGGGCCCGCTCGGTCGGCCAGCCCTTGAGGATCCGGAAGAACGCCTCGTCGCCGATCTCGTTGCGCAGCGCCTGCAGGGCGATCGCGCCGCGGTCGTAGACGGCCCCGTGGAACTGGTTCTCCGGGCCGGGGTCGCCCGGCTTGACCTGCCAGAAGGCATCCTCCGCCGGGCGCAGGGAGTACGCCCAGTCGGCGAGCTCCTGGGCGGTGCCCTCGCCCTCCTTCTCCGACCACAGCCACTGGCTGTAGCGGGCGAACCCCTCGTTGATCCAGATGTCCTTCCAGCCCTTCACGGACACGCTGTCGCCGTACCACTGGTGGGCCAGCTCGTGCACCACCACCGAGACGTTCGAGCCGTTGTTGAACAGGCGCGGACCGTAGAACGGGCGCGTCTGGGTCTCCAGGGCGAAGCCGGCGTTCACGTTCGGCACGTAGCCGCCCAGCGCGTTGAAGGGGTACGGCCCGAAGACCCCCTCCAGCCACTCGGTGACCTCGCCGGTCCGCTCCACGCTCGCGCGCGCCGCCCCCGCGTTGTCACCGAGGTCCTTGCTGTACGCGTTGACGATCGGCAGCCCGCTCGCGGTCCTGTCCGTGGTGATGTCGAACTTGCCGACGGCGAGGGTGGCCAGGTAGGTCGCCTGCGGCTTGTCGGAGCGCCAGTTGTACCGCGTCCAGCCGAGCCGCGAACTCTGCGACTGGAGCACGCCGTTGCTGATGGCCTGGGTGCCGTCGGGCACGCTGACGGAGACGTCGAAGGTCGCCTTGTCCAGCGGGTGGTCGTTACTCGGGAACCACCAGACCGCCGAGTCGGGCTCCTGCGCGGCCACCCCGCCGTCCGGGGTGCGGTGCCAGGCGGTCCATCCGTCGATCTTCAGCTCGGAGGGCTTGCCGGCGTACGTGACGACGACGGTCAGCGGGGTGTCGCGCGCCAGCGGCTTCGCCGGGGTCACCTCCACCTCGTGCGCACCGGACGCGGCGAACTTCGCCCTGGCACCGTTGACCCGGATCTCGCTGACCCGGAGGCCGAAGTCGAGGTTGAAGCGGGACAGGTCCTGCGTGGTGGTGGCGATCAGGGTCGCGGTGCCTTCCAGCAGGTCCGTCGCCGGCTGGTACTTCAGGCGCAGGTCGTAGTGCGACACGTCGTATCCGCCGTTGCCGCTGGCCGGGTAGTAGGGGTCGCCGATACCCGGGGTGCCCGGACCGTAGCTCGCCGCCGACGCCGGGACCACCAGCAGGAGGGAAGCGGCGAGCACGCTCGGGGCGATGACTTTGCGGTGCACGAATGACTCCAAGTGGTTGGGGAGACAGCTCGGTTCGAGGTCGTCGCTCGACCGTATTCACCCCTGGCCGCTCAGGCCGTGTCCATGGCGCCCACTGTCACACGATCGCCATTCGGCCGTCACGCGACCGCGTGCGCAGCGGTGCCGATCCGCCCGCCGCGGTGCCGCCGAGCCGCCCGCACCGGCCCCGGCCTGCGCCTCGCCCGCCCGCCCCGCCGGCCCGGCGCTCCCGCCGAACGGCCGGGCCCTGCCCGGGCGATCGTCCGGATCGAACCTCCGCCCGGAGGCCGGCCGGGATCGGGGGCGGGGCCGCCCTACCCGACGTACCGAACAGTCGGTACCGTGCCGCGCATGACCCTTCACCCGCTCGCCGCGCGACGCTGCTGGCACGCCGCCGTCAACCCGCTGCACGCCACCGTCTACTTCTCGCCCGAGATCGCCGAGGAGTTCGCCGCCCTCGGGATATCCGACCCCGTCGCCGTCAACCTGGCGCACCGCTCCGCCGCGATGGGGGCCGTCGGGGCCGGCGCGGTCACCGCCGCCTTCTACAACTACCGGCACGACCTCGTCGCCCGGCACCTGCCCGCCGTCTGGGACACCGTCACCCCCGAGCAGGCCCTCGCCGCCCGGCTGCGCGCCGCCGACGCCGCCCTCACCCGGCTGCTCGGCGCCGACACCGTGAAGTCCCCCGAGGTGGCCGAGGCCGCCGACCTGGCGATGCGCGCCACCGAGGGCTGCACCCGGCACGCCCGCACCCTGTACGCGGCCCACGCCGACCTCGACGTCCCCGAGGAACCGCACCTGAGGCTGTGGCACGCCACCACCCTGCTGCGCGAACATCGCGGCGACGGCCACCTCGCCGCCCTGCTCCTCGCCGGCCTGGACCCGGTCGAGGCCCTGGTCAGCCACACCGCCACCGGCAAGGGCATGACCCCGAAGTGGCTCAAGGGCATGCGCGGCTGGACGCAGGACGACCTCGACGCCGCGGCCGGCCGGCTGCGCGAGCGCGGCGTCCTCGACGCCGACGGCGAGCTGACCGAGGAGGGTACAGCCCTGCGCGAGCGGCTGGAGAGCGACACCGACCGGCTCGACGCCGCCCCCTACACGCACCTCGGCGCGGAGGGCCTGGCCCGCCTCACCGAGCTCGGCGGCGCCCTCGTCGTCAAGGCCGTGACCGCCGGGGCCTTCCCGAGGGACCTGATGGGCAGGGCCTGACGGGCAGGGCTCCCGCCGTCCGTCACGACCACCTGCCACAATTGGCAGCCTTCCAGTGCAAACGAAGGCAGGCGGGACCCGATCGTGACGATGTCCATCGAAGGCAGGATCGCCGAGGAGCTCGGCGTACGGGAGCGGCAGGTCAAGGCCGCCGTCGAGCTGCTCGACGGCGGCTCCACCGTGCCGTTCATCGCGCGCTACCGCAAGGAAGCGACCGAGATGCTCGACGACGCCCAGCTGCGCACCCTTGAGGAGCGCCTGAGGTATCTGCGCGAGCTGGAGGACCGGCGCGCGGCGATCCTGGACTCCGTACGGGAGCAGGGCAAGCTCGACGCCGAACTGGAGGCCCGGATCAACGCGGCCGACACCAAGGCGCGCCTGGAGGACATCTACCTCCCGTTC
This sequence comes from Streptomyces sp. NPDC058880, assembly GCF_042742535.1. Lineage (NCBI taxonomy): Bacteria > Bacillati > Actinomycetota > Actinomycetes > Kitasatosporales > Streptomycetaceae > Streptomyces > Streptomyces sp. NPDC058880. Next base: position 25,839 of record NZ_JBHYMC010000059.1, on the reverse strand, counting down.
AAGCCCAAGCGCCGCACCAAGGCGCAGATCGCCCGCGAGGCCGGCCTGGAGCCGCTCGCCGACGGCCTGCTGGCCGATCCGTCGGTGGACCCGGCCGCCGCCGCGGCCGCGTTCGTCGACGCCGACCGGGGCGTCGCCGACCCGGCGGCCGCCCTGGAGGGCGCCCGAGCCATCCTCACCGAGCGGTTCGCCGAGGACGCCGACCTGATCGGCGAGCTCCGCGAGCGCATGTGGGGCCGCGGCCGGCTGGCCGCGAAGGTCCGCGAGGGCAAGGAGGAGGCCGGCGCGAAGTTCGCCGACTACTTCGACTTCGCGGAGCCGTTCACCGCGCTGCCCTCGCACCGGGTCCTGGCCATGCTGCGCGGGGAGAAGGAGGACGTCCTCGACCTCACTCTGGAGCCCGAGGCCCCCGAGGACGCCGACACCCCCGGCCCCTCCACGTACGAGGGCATGATCGCGCGCCGCTTCGGCGTCGCCGACCGCGGTCGGCCCGGCGACAAGTGGCTCGTCGACACCGTCCGCTGGTGCTGGCGCACCAAGGTCCAGGTGCACCTCGGCATCGACCTGCGGATGCGGCTGCGTCAGGCGGCGGAGGACGAGGCGGTACGGGTCTTCGCGTCGAACCTGCGCGACCTGCTGCTCGCGGCGCCCGCCGGCACCCGGGCCACCCTCGGCCTCGACCCGGGCTTCCGCACCGGTGTGAAGGTCGCCGTCGTCGATGCCACCGGCAAGGTCGTGGCCACCGACGTGATCCACCCGCACGTGCCCGCCAACCGGTGGGACGAGTCCCTCGCCAAGCTGGCCCGCCTCGCGAAGGAGCACGCGGTCGAGCTGGTCGCCATCGGCAACGGCACCGCCTCACGTGAGACGGACAAGCTGGCCGGGGACCTGATCTCCCGCCACCCGGAGCTGGGTCTCACCAAGGTGATGGTCTCGGAGGCGGGTGCCTCCGTCTACTCGGCCTCCGCCTTCGCCTCGCAGGAACTGCCCGGCATGGACGTGTCGCTGCGCGGCGCGGTCTCCATCGCCCGACGCCTCCAGGACCCGCTCGCCGAGCTGGTCAAGATCGACCCGAAGTCCATCGGCGTCGGCCAGTACCAGCACGACCTGTCCGAGGTGAAGCTCTCGCGATCCCTCGACGCGGTGGTCGAGGACTGTGTGAACGGCGTCGGCGTGGACGTCAACACCGCCTCCGCGCCGCTGCTGTCGCGGGTCTCCGGCATCAGCGGGACCCTCGCCGAGAACATCGTCGCCCACCGCGACGCCAACGGCCCCTTCCGCAACCGCAAGGGGCTCAAGGACGTGGCCCGGCTGGGTCCCAAGGCGTACGAGCAGTGCGCGGGCTTCCTGCGGATCCGCGGCGGGGACGACCCGCTGGACGCCTCCGCCGTGCACCCCGAGGCCTATCCCGTGGTCCGGGCGATGGGGAAGACGTCGGGCGGCGAGGTGGCCGCGCTGATCGGCAACACCGGGGTCCTGCGCTCCCTGCGGCCCGAGCAGTTCGTCACCGAGGCCTTCGGTCTGCCCACGGTCACCGACATCCTGCGGGAGCTGGAGAAGCCGGGCCGCGACCCGCGCCCGGCCTTCAGGACGGCGACCTTCAAGGAGGGCGTCGAGAAGATCGGCGACCTCGCCCCCGGGATGATCCTGGAGGGCGTGGTCACCAACGTGGCCGCCTTCGGCGCCTTCATCGACATCGGTGTCCACCAGGACGGTCTGGCGCACGTCTCGGCGCTGTCGAAGAACTTCGTCAAGGACCCCCGGGACGTCGTCAAGCCGGGCGACATCGTCCGCGTCAAGGTCCTGGACGTGGACATCCCGCGCAAGCGGATCTCGCTGACCCTCCGGCTGGAGGACGAGGCCGGTGCCGAGCGCGGCGCGGGTGCCCCGCGCCAGCGCGACGAGCGGCGCGGCGGCGGCCGTCCCCCGCAGCAGCGCGGCGGAGCGGGCGGCCAGGGCGGAGGCAGGAGCCAGGGCGAGCGGGGCCAGAGCGGCGGCCAGGGACGGCGCCAGGGCGGCGGAGCCCCCGCGCCCGCCAACAGCGCGATGGCCGACGCGCTGCGACGGGCCGGCCTCACCGGACCCGAGGAGCGCCGCAAGCGCTGACAGGAGCGTCGAGGGCGTGCGGGGGAGGCCCCGTACGCCCGTGGTCGTGTCCGCCCCCCGGGGCGGCTGCCCGGCCACCCGGCGCGTGAGGACCTTCGTACGCGATGGCCGAATAGGTTCCCCACCTGGGGACTTTCCTTGCCAACTCCCGTACAAGATCTGTAGGCATGGTGGAACGCCCGTTCGTCGTCCGGCGGACGGGCTTCCGTGTTTCCTCCCCCTCAGGACTGCATTCCCCGAGGCCGCCTTGAAGGCACAGGACGTCATGCCCATGCCCACACACGCCTACCGACGCTGCCCCGGACAGGCGCCGAAGAGGGATCACATGCCCCACCGGCAACTCAGCATTCGCAAAAGGTGCGAGAACATTCTCGGCCATCTGGATCTGACCCACCCGTTCTCCCTGGACGTCCTGTGCCGCCGGATCGCGGAGCAGCGCGGCCGCCCCATCCGGCTCCACCCCCTGCCCAAGGAGGCGGCGGAATCCGGTGTCTGCGGCCTCTGGGTGGGCACGGCCAGCGTCGACTACGTCTTCTACGAGGCGCAGACCACCCCGCTGCACCGGGAGCACATCGTCCTCCACGAGCTCGGCCACATCCTCTTCGGACACCACTCGCTGGAGGGCGAGGAGAGCGACGGCAGCGCCCCCGTGGTGCTCGGCCGCACCAACTACACCACCCGCCAGGAGCAGGAGGCGGAGATGCTCGCGAGCATGATCCGCATCCGGACCGCCAACGCCGGCCCCCGCACAGCGGGCCAGGGCCGGGGCGCCCTGGCCCGACTGGAGTCCGCCATGGGGTACGAGCGGGGCACCGATGGCGGCTGATCTGACCGCCTTCGGCAACAGCCTCGCCGTCCCGGGCGTGGTCTGTCTGTGGCTCGCCGTCCTGCTGCGCGCCCCCGGCGCCCTGCGCTCGCCCCAGCAGCGCGGCCTGTGGCTGGCCGTCGCCACCGCCGCCGCGGCGATGACCCTGAACCTGCCGGAGGTCGTCTCCTACGCGATGACCCGCGGCGCCTCCTACGCCCACACCATCGGCCTCGTCCGCAACCTCATCGGGGTGCTGTCGGCGGGCGCCGTCCTCTACTTCGTCGCCGCCGCCACGCGCGGTCGCCGCCTCCGGCTGGCCTCCTGCGCCGCCACCGCAGCCTGGCTGGCCCTGCTGGTGGCGCTGGACGCCACCGCACCCGGCCACGGCACGCATACCATGCCCCCGGTCGGCGACCCGGTGCCCTCCCTCGCGTACTGGCTCGTCCTGATCTCCGCCCACCTGGTCGCCAACACCGTCTGCGTGTCCGTGTGCTGGCGCTACAGCCGGCGCACCGAAAGCCGGGGGCTGGCCGCCGGCCTGCGCCTCTTCGGCCTCGGCACCGCGCTCGCCGGGCTGTTCTGGCTGGCCTACCTGCTCAAGGCCCTGTCCGCCGGAACCTGGGCGATGCCCGCCCTCCCGCTGCTGATGAACCTGCACGGCCTGCTGCGCGCCGCCGCGATCCTCGTGCCCACCGTGTTCACCCTCCGCCGCACCATCGCCGACACCACCACCGCCTGGCGGCTGTGGCCGCTGTGGCGCGACCTGGTCGAGGCGGTCCCGCACGTCGCCCTCAACAAGCCGCGCTCGGGCCGGGTGGTGGAGCTGCTCTGGCCGCCGGTACCGCGCAACCTGCTGGTCTACCGCAAGGTCATCGAGACGCGCGACGCCATCCTGATCCTGGGCGAGCATGTCCGGCCGGGCGCCCTGGAGCAGGCCCGCGGCCATGTCGCCGACCACGGGATCCCCGAGCAGCGGCGTACCGCGGCCGCGCTCGCCCGGGTACTGAAGGACGCACGGCGGGCCAGGCTCGCCGGGCTGCCCGGGCAGACGGGCGAGGCGGCCGGGCTGGAACTGCCCGCGGCCATCCAGAGTTCGAACGAAGGCGGGGACCTGGCGGACGAGGCCCGGTTCCTCGTCGACGTCGCCGAGGCCTACACCTCGCCGGCCACCACCGAGGAAGTGAACGCACCGTGACCACCGTACTGATCACCGGAGCCAGCGCCGGACTGGGTGCCGCCTTCGCCCGGGGATTTGCCGCCAAGGGCTGCGACCTGATCCTCGTCGCCCGCGACACGGACCGGCTCGACGGTGTCGCCGGCGCGCTGGCCCGCGAGTACGGCACCGCCTCCGAGGTGCTGCCCGCCGACCTGCTGGACGAGACGGGCCTTGCAGCGGTCGCCGAGCGGCTCGCCGACCACACCCGGCCCGTGGACATCCTGGTCAACAACGCCGGCTTCGGGCTTCCCGCCCCCTTCCCGTACAGCCCGGTCGAGGACGAGGAGCGCATGCTCGACCTCCTCGTCAGGGTCCCGCTCCGGCTCACCCACGCCGCGCTGCCCGGTCTGCGCGAGCGCCGCCGCGGAGCCGTCGTCAACGTCTCCTCGGTGGCCGGACTGCTGCCCACCGGCACCTACGGGGCCGCCAAGGCCTGGGTCACCGCGTTCAGCGAGTCCCTCCGGGTGGACATGGAACCCCACAACGTCCGTGTGCTGGCCGTCGTCCCCGGCTTCACCCGCACCGAGTTCCAGGAGCGCGCCGGAATGGACGTCAGCGCGCTGCGCGACGCGGTCTGGCTGGAACCGGAGGCCGTCGTCGGGCAGGCGCTCAAGGACCTCGCCCTGCGCCGCCCGGTCAGCATCACCGGCCGCCGCTACCAGGCCTACGCCCTGGCCGCCCGGCACCTCCCGCGCGCCTTCGTCGCCCGGAGGATGGCCCGCAGGCGCAGGCCCCCGGCCGGTCCGGACGCATGACGGGCGGCCTGGACCGGGCCTGCCGGACCCTGTGGTCCGGTTCCGGCGCACGCCACGAGCTGCCCGACGGCATGGGTGCACCGAACCCGCGGCGGGCTCCTGCGAGGGCGCGCCGGCCGGGAGCCCGGGCGGGTGACCGGAGCCGGCTCACGGCCCCTGCGGGCCGTGCCGGTCGAGCTGGTCCTGAAGGTCGTCCCAGCGGATGGTCTCCCAGCGCTCGGTCAGGGCGGACAGCAGCCGTCGGGAGTCCTCGGCGTCGAGGTCGGGCAGGGTCAGCGTGCGTGCCTGCCGGGCCCTGCGCGCGAAGCCCTCGCAGAGCAGGGCCAGCGTCTCGGCCTTGCGGGCCTGGTCGGCGGGGCGGCTGAAGCCCAGTACGGCTCCCAGCGCGGAGGAGGCGAGGGCGAGCACGGCCGCCGGGCCCTGGTGCTGCTGCGAGGCCAGGACGCTGACTCCGGCCAGCGCCGAGAGGACCGCCACGGTCAGCCCCGCCCATGTTTCGACGAAGCGCCACCACACCGCCCAGCTCCGCTGGCCCCGCGCGGTCTTCGCCGCCAGCTCCTCCAGCGCGGAGATCTCCTCGGCGGCCATGCCGCGCACGGTGTGCGCCAGGTCTGTCTCTCCGTCAACGCCTTCGCTACGCTCGGTAGTACGAGGACGAGCACGGCCACGGACCTCGGGGGGAGTGGTGGAGTCGTGATCCGCAGAAGGTGTCTGGTGCTCCTGGTCCTGATCGGGCTCGCGCTGACGGGGTGTTCCCGTGAAACCGTCGGACAGGGCCCCTCCCGGCGCTACGGCACGCTCACCCAGGACTGCTCGGAGGAGTACATCGTGGTGTTCGCCCGTGGATCGAGTCAACCCCAGGACGTGTCGGGGCAGCCCGAGACCCGGCGCTTCTTCGACGCGATCGACGAGGTGATCCGCCACGAGGCGAAGATCGGGTTCATCTCGGTGGAGTACCCGGCGCGCGGCGGCCACACCGGCAACTGGGAGGCGTACCGCAACCAGGCCACGTCCGGCTCCTACCACGACAGTCGGGCCGCCGGATCGGAGGCGGCGGCCCGTCTGTTGAACGACCGCTCAGCGCACTGCGACGGGCTCGAAGCGGGGACGAAGGGGCGCGCCCGGCAGTGGTTCATCCTCGGCGGCTACTCGCAGGGAGCCCACGTCATGCGCGAAGCGCTCTTCCGGTTGACCGACGCGGCCAGGCAACGGGTGCTCTACGTCGCCCTGTTCGGGGATCCCACCTTCCGGGACTCGGAGATCGCGGCCGGCAGTCGCCAGAAGGGCGCCCAGGGCGTCTTCGGCGGGCCGGAACAACAGGTCCCGGCGGACCTCGTGGACAACACCGAGTCGTACTGCGACGGTCGGGACCTGTTCTGCGGCGGCGGCCGGGAGCTGGGCGCCCTCGCGGCCAGCCAGGCCAAGGACATCCTGCTCAGCGCGGTGGGCCGGCAGTCGGCACACGCCCTCTACCCCTTCGAGGAGATGTACGAGGCGGCCGCCCGGTACCTCAGGCGCCGGACCGTGCCCTTCGCCTTGCCGCACATCGACATCAACAGCGGTCAGTTCGCCGGCCGGTACGAGGGCACCGCCGGATGCGCATGGAGCGGCGAGGTGGGCTACTCCGAGCCCGGGCTGATGATGTACCTGACCCTCGACATCACCCCGGAGGGCACGGACCTCAGCGGTACCGAACGGGTCGACCGCCTCACCGCAGTACTCACCTACGAGGACACCGGCCGGCCTCGGCGCAAGCGCCTGGGTCAGGCACAGCTGGCGGGGACCGCACGGGAGGGCGGCGTCGACCTCAAGCACCAGAAGTGGCTCAGCGGCGGCGAGGGGGTGACGCCTCTGGACGTCGTCGCCGAGGCCTCGTTCCGGGTGACGGGGGAGGGGCCGGTCGGCAAGGCCAAGAAGCTCGCCGCCCTCGCCACCCCGCTCTCCGGCCACCAGGGCTGCTTCTACCGGCTGGGCGACACGGTCCGCACCGGCCGGTGAACGGCGGCCGGCGGCCTTGCCGCCCCCGCCCCGCACCGGACGGCTCCGGCCCTACAGCTCGGTGACCCTGCCGCCGGAGACCTCCAGGCGGCGGGTCACCCGGACCGCGTCGAGCATCCGGCGGTCGTGCGTGACCAGCAGGAGCGTGCCCTCGTACGACTCCAGGGCAGACTCCAGCTGCTCGATCGCCGGGAGGTCGAGGTGGTTGGTCGGCTCGTCCAGGACCAGCAGGTTCACTCCGCGGCCCTGGAGCAGCGCGAGCGCGGCACGGGTGCGCTCACCGGGGGAGAGGGTCGCCGCCGGGCGCAGGACGTGTGCCGCCTTGAGCCCGAACTTGGCCAGCAGGGTGCGCACTTCGGCGGGCTCGGTGTCCGGGACGGCCGCGCAGAACGCCTCCAGCAGGGGTTCGTCCCCGAGGAACAGGCCGCGGGCCTGGTCGACCTCGCCGACGAGGACGCCGGAGCCGAGGGCGGCCGAGCCGGTGTCGGGGGCCAGCCGGCCCAGGAGCACCGCGAGGAGGGTGGACTTGCCGGCACCGTTGGCCCCGGTGATCGCCACCCGATCGGCCCAGTCGATCTGCAGGCTGGCCGGACCGAAGGAGAAGTCCCCGCGCTTGAGAGCCGCCTCGCGCAGGGTGGCCACCACGGAGCCCGAGCGGGGCGCCGCCGCGATCTCCATGCGCAGCTCCCATTCCTTGCGGGGCTCCTCGACGACCTCCAGGCGTTCGATCGCGCGCTGCGTCTGGCGGGCCTTGGCTGCCTGCTTCTCGCTGGACTCGCCGCGCAGGGCCTTGCCGATCTTGTCGTTGTCGGTGGACTTGCGGCGGGCGTTGCGCACGCCCTTGTCCATCCAGTTGCGCTGCATCTGGGCCCGGCCCTCCAGGGCGGCCTTCTTGTCGGCGTACTCCTCGAACTCCTCTCGGGCGTGGCTGCGAGCCCGCGCGCGCTCCTCCAGGTAGGAGTCGTAGCCGCCGCCGTAGAGGTTGATCTGCTGCTGCGCCAGGTCGAGTTCGAGCACCTTGGTGACGGTCCGCGTCAGGAACTCGCGGTCGTGGCTGATCACGACGGTCCCGGCGCGCAGCCCCTTGACGAACCGCTCCAGCCGCTCCAGACCGTCCAGGTCCAGGTCGTTGGTGGGCTCGTCGAGCAGGAAGACGTCGTAGCGGGAGAGGAGGAGCGAGGCCAGGCCGGCCCGGGCCGCCTGCCCGCCGGACAGCGCCGTCATCGGCAGGTCGAGGCCGATGGTCAGGCCGAGGTCGTCGGCGACCTCCTCGGCGCGCTCGTCGAGGTCGGCGCCGCCGAGGTCGAGCCACCGGTCGAGCGCGGCCGCGTACGCGTCGTCCGCGCCCGGCGTGCCGTCCACCAGGCCCTGCGTCGCCGTGTCGAGCTCCGCCTGGGCGGCGGCCACGCCGGTCCGCCGGGCCAGGAACTCCCGTACCGACTCGTCGGGCCGGCGCTCCGGTTCCTGCGGGAGGTGGCCGACGGCGGCGGTGGGCGGTGAGAGCCGCAGGTCCCCGGTCTCGGGGGTGTCCAGCCCGGCGAGCAGGCGCAGCAGGGTCGACTTCCCGGCGCCGTTCACGCCGACGAGGCCGATGACGTCGCCGGGCGCGACGACGAGGTCGAGATCGGCGAACAGCGTGCGCTCACCGTGCGCGGCGGTGAGCTTCTTGGCGACGAGGGTTGCAGTCATGATGGGCCGATCCTATCGGCGTGCCGGCCGGCCCCCGGCGCGGCCGGACAGGCGGGACGCCCTGCATGGCGCCCACCCGAGGGGGTCTGCCCACCACGCGGCCACGGGATCGTCGCCGTGCGGCGTCCTCACGGGGGCGTCGTCACGGGGCCCATGTGAAGCGGGGCGCCCGGCGTTCCAGGAACGCGGCGACGCCCTCGGCAGTGTCGTCGCTCCCGGCCGCCTGCTCCTCCCAGTACGCCTCCCGGTCGGTGCGGCCGTCCGCGAATTCCTTGGCGGCCGCCTGCGTCAGCTGCGAGCGGGAGGCCAGGACCTTCGTGAACGCGGCCACGCGCTGGTCGAGCCCGCCGGCCGGCAGCAGCTCGTTGAGGAACCCGGCGCGCAGCGCCTCTTCCGCCCCCATCAGCTCCGCGGAGAACAGGAGGTACTTGGCCCAGGCCGGGCCGACCAGGGAGGCGAGCCTGCGGGTGGAGGACGCCGGGTAGACGATGCCCAGCTTCGCCGGGGTCACCCCGAAGGACGCCCCCTCCTCGGCGAAACGCAGGTCGCAGGCGGCCGCCAGCTGGCTGCCGCCGCCCACGCAGAAGCCCCGGATCGCCGCCAGGGTCGGCTTGGGGAAGGCCGCCAGGGCCTCCTCCGCAGCCACCGCGAGGGCCCGCGGGTCCTCGTCCCCGGTGAGGGAGGAGATGTCGGCGCCCGCGCAGAACGTCGGCCCGGCTCCGGTCAGGACGAGCACCCGGACGGCCGGGTCGCAGGCCAGGCCGTCCAGCAGCCCGGGGAGCCTCCGCCACATCGCGGCGGTCATGGCGTTGCGCTTGGCGGGGTGCGAGACGACGACGGTGGCGAGCCCGTCGCAGACCGTGTGCAGGAGGGTTGCGTCCCGGGCTTCATCCATGCGCCGGATGCTATCCCGGGCGGTGAAACCTATGATCAGGGGAGTCCTCGGGGGGCGTCTCGTCGGTCCGGCGGACCGACGGGCGGGGTCCGCTGCGACGGGGTCTTCCCGGACCCCACCAGGGGGTGTGAGGAGGTGGCACGTCCATGGGTGCAGACCGTGCGCAGGACACCGCGGCCGGAGGCGGGGAACCGCGGCGGGAGAAGAAGAAGGTCAGCCGCAGCTTCGGGCTGATGGCCGTGCTCGGGGTGTTCCTCGTACTGGCCGGACTGGTCGGACTGATCTACACCGGCCTCGCCACGCTCACCTCGATGTTCCTCTTCGGCTGGCTGCTGCTCATCGGCGGCGTGGTCGGGCTGGTGCAGGCGGTGCAGTCGCGGGGAAGCAGCTACTTCTGGCTCGCCGTCATCGTCGCCGCGATCAACATCGCGGCCGGCTTCGTGATCCTGCGCCGCCCCGAGGCGAGCGCCGAGGCACTGACCATGTTCGCGGCCCTGCTCTTCCTCACCGGGGGACTGTTCCGGCTGGTCGGCGCCTTGGTGGTGCGCGGTGCCAACTTCGGGCTCGCGCTGGTCCAGGGCGCCTTCGGCGTGCTGCTGGGCTTCCTGATCCTCTCGAACTGGCCGGGCAACAGCCTCTACGTGATCGGAACCTTCTTCTCGCTCGCCCTGTTGTTCGACGGCCTGAGCCTCATCGCGATGGGGATGGGGGCGCGCCGCATCCTGGGGTTGGTCAGCGAAGACGAGCCGGGCGCGGGCCCCGCCGCCGGGCAGGGGGCGCGTGAGGCGGCCGAGAAGCGTCCGGCAGAAGATCAGGAACAGACCAACAACTGACGCAGTCACTCGCCAGTGGTCGGAAACTGTCCTATTGACGCTGACTTCTGGTCAGCGGTCCGGGCCGGATCCACCCCTTCACCACTCTTGTCGCGTGGAGACGATCGAGCGCGAAGACGGGGGCCGGGAGATGGACGCCAGCGGGAGCGGCCCACGAGCCGGGGAAGGGGTACCGGAGGCCCCGGCCGACCCCCTCGCCTACGAGGGTGTGTGGAGGTTCACCGCTCCCGCGGTTGAAGAATCCGTTCCGCAGGCCCGCCGGGCCGTGCGGGACCTGCTCGGGCGCCAGGGGGTGCCGGCCGCGCAGGACCTCGTGTACTCCCTGCTCCTGATCGTCTCCGAACTGGTGACGAACTCGGTGCGGCACGCCGCCCTGCTCTCGCCCGAGGTCGCGGTCGAGGTCGCGATCGGCCGCGAGTGGGTACGGGTCGCCGTCGAGGACAGTCACCCCTACCGCCCCAAGGCGCTGGAGGCCGATTTCGGCCAGACCGGAGGCCGCGGCCTCCTGCTCGTCCGGGAGATCACCCTGGAGTACGGCGGGGTCTGCGACGTCGAACACACCTCCACCGGCGGCAAGGTCGTCTGGGCGGCCCTCCCGATCGCCACCCCGCCGACCGCCCGCTGAGCGGCGGACGGCGGGAGTGGCGAGGACGCCTACGGGCTACCAGCCCGCCGCGTCGCCGGTCAGCTCGCGGATCGCGGGCCGCGCCGCGTCCAGCACGGTCATGAACCAGGCCGAGAACGGCACCTCGGCGTGCCGCTTCGCCAACTCCTCGGCGGTGACGAAGGCGGTGTCCTCGACCTCCTCCGGGTCCGGCCGCACGGCAGCCTGCGCAAGTCCCACGAACAGGTGATTGAACTCCTGCTCCACGAGGCCCGACGCGGGGTCCGGGTGGTTGTAGCGCACCGTTCCCGCCTCCGCGAGCAGCGAGGGCGACAGCCCCAGCTCCTCGTGGGTCCGCCGGGCCGCCGCCGCGAACGGAGACTCCCCGGGGTACGGGTGGCCGCAACAGGTGTTCGACCAGACGCCCGGCGAGTGGTACTTCCCGAGGGCCCGCTGCTGGAGCAGCAGACGGCCCCGCTCGTCGAACAGGAACACGGAGAACGCCCGGTGCAGCTGCCCCGGTGCCTGGTGGGCGGAGAGCTTCTCCGCCGTGCCGATGGTGTTCCCGGACTCGTCGACCAGTTCGAGCATGATCGGTTCTTGAGTACCGGTGCCGTTGGACGCGCTGTTCGCGGCGGTGGCTGGTGTGGTCGGCATACCCATCCTTCGCTTCGGACTTCGGCCTTCAGTCTGCCGTACAAAAGAGGCTTGTCCCCACTTCGGACATCCGTGTATGCACGCCCCCCGCCGCGTGCTACGGCCCGTCCCGCGGCCCCGGTCGCGGTCCGCGGGACGGCCCCTGAGCGGGGGCGGATGCCCCTGCGCGGCCCTCCCGCCCGTCAGACTCCGAACGGGGCCGGATACGCGATCGTCCCCGCCGGCACCGGTCCGGAACCGTCCAGCACCAGCGCCATCAGCGCCTCGTCGGGGACCTCGAAGGGGCCCCGGATCCCGAATCGTGACGCCGCGGTGAATCCGAAGCGCGGGTAGTAGGCCGGGTGCCCCAGCACCAGCACCAGCGACTCACCCCGCTCCCGCGCCGCCGCGAGCAGGGCCCTCACCACCGCGCTGCCCGCCCCCGAGCGCTGGTGCGCCGGAGCGACCGCCACCGGGGCGAGCGCCAGCGCCGGGGCGCCGCCGACCTCGCACCGGGTGAGCAGGGCGTGCGCCGCCACCGAGCCGTCCGGGGCCTCGACCACGTACGACAGCGCGGCCGGCCAGGAGGGGTCCGCACGCAGCGCGTCCACGAGATCCGCCTCCAGCGGGGTCTCGAAGGCCGCCAGGTGGACCGCCCGCACGGCGGCGGTGTCCGCAGCGGTCTCCGGACGGGCCGGCCAGGCCCCGTCCGCGCCGGCCTCCACCGGACGCAGGACGTAGCCCGTGTAGCCGTACTCGTGCCCGTGCCGGGCCCGTACGCCGAGCTCCTCGCGGGTGGCGGCCAGCGCCCGCGCCAGGGCAGGGGAGCCGTCCCCGGACCGGTCGCGGACCCGCTCGGCGAGTGGGCCGTAGTACTCCTCCCAGTCGGATTCGGGCAGCGGGTGCACGCCCAGGACCCGGTAGCCGGCGGCCTGCGCGGCCGCGACGTTTCCGGCGGTGGAGCGCAGCGGGTACTGGGGGTCCCAGAAGGCGCGGGCCCCGGCGGACGGCTCCGCTGCCGTCCACTCGCACTCGGTCAGCACGAGCGTGCCGCCCGGGGCGAGGAGCCGCTTCCACCGCGCGAGCGCGGTGTCGAAGCCCAGGATGTAGGCGGAGCCCTCCGCCCAGACGAGGTCGAAGGAGCCGTCCCCGGCCTCTTCGGCGGGCAGCGCGCCCATGTCCGCCTCGACGGTGCGGATCCGGTCGGTGAGGCCGCGGTCCGCCGCGGCCGCGCGGAGCTCGTCGAGGAAGGGGCCGTGCAGGTCCACGGCGGTCACCTCGGCGGCGTCCGGGCCGGGCCCGCCCGCCTCGGCGGCGAGCAGCAGCGCGCTGCGGCCCGGACCGCAGCCCAGGTCGAGGACGCGTGGACGCTCGGGCAGCGGCCCGCACAGGGACAGCAGGGCGCGGGTGCTCGCGTCGGAGCCCGGAGCCTGCCGGGGAAGGCCGTGGTGGAGGGTGAGGAAAGCCTCGAAGGAGGCGGCGTCGGTGATGCTGACGTCACTGATGTCGTCGGTCAACGTGAACCCTGGGAACAGGGGCTCCGGCCGATCTGGACGTTCCCGGCTCGATACGGGGAACGATGGATCAGGCCCGGCCGGTCGCCCGGAGGAAGGGGGAGATGCACCGGAGCTCGCAGCGCTCGGCCGCGACCCTCGCGACGGTCATCAACCCACCTCGTTTCCGCTCGACACCTGCAGGGGCGTGTCCACCGTAACATCCGGGCCGTTTGTGGTACCGCATCGTGATCACCGATGATGATCACGACGCGGCCCGACCCCGGATATTCGGCTTGTCAGGGCGTAAACGGGCGATGAATCCCTGGTTCCCTTCATCCGATAGCCTCTGCCGACGTGCCGCCCCACGGGTGCGCGCGTTCGGAATCCGTCACAAGGAGTGAGTTCGTCTGCCGACCGTCATCCTCACCGGCCTGCCGGTCCCCGGATCGCCGCTCGCGGACGAGCTCCGCTCACTCGGCTTCGAGGTCCGCCCGGCCGCCGGTCCCCAGGACGCCGCAGCCGCACTGGCCGGCGTACCCGCCGACCAGCGGGTGGCCGTCGTGGACAGCGCCTTCGTCGGCCACGTCCACTCCCTGCGGCTGGCGCTGACCGACCCGCGCTTCGACGCCTGTGCCGTCACCGGTGCCCTCTCCGTCCAGGCGGGTGCCCGCGAAGCCCTCGACAAGGCGGTGGCGTCCGAGGGCGCCCACGGGGCCGCCTCCTACGCCGACCGGCTCGCCGCCGCCGTCGAGGCCGCCGGGACCACCGTCCAGCGCCCCGAACTCGGCAGCCTGGTCGCCACCGTCCCCGCCGGCGCGGACGAGCGGGCGGCGGCTGCCGCCGCGGTCGCCGCCGTGGACGAGGAGGCCGTCCGGCTGCGGTCGGCCGTGAAGTCCCGCGACGGGTTCTTCACCACCTTCTGTATCAGCCCCTACTCGCGCTACCTCGCCCGATGGTGCGCGCGCCGCGGTCTGACCCCGAACCAGGTCACCACCGCCTCGCTGGTCACCGCACTGATCGCGGCCGGCTGCGCGGCCACGGGCGAGCGCTGGGGCTACGTCGCGGCCGGTGTGCTCCTCATCGTGTCCTTCGTCCTGGACTGCACCGACGGGCAGCTCGCCCGCTATTCCCTGCAGTACTCGACGATGGGAGCCTGGCTCGACGCGACCTTCGACCGGGCCAAGGAGTACTCCTTCTACGCCGGCCTCGCGCTCGGTGCCGCCCGCAACGGCGACGACGTCTGGGGCCTCGCCCTCGGCGCCATGATCCTGATGACCTGCCGGCACGTCGTGGACTTCTCCTTCAACGAGGCCAACCACGACGCCACCGCCAACACGAGCCCGACCGCCGCCCTGTCGGACCGGCTCGACAGCGTCGGCTGGACGGTGTGGGTCCGGCGGATGATCATCCTGCCGATCGGCGAGCGCTGGGCGATGATCGCGGTCCTGACCGCCCTGACCACCCCCCGGATCGTCTTCTACGCCCTGATCGCCGGCTGCGCGTTCGGCGCGCTGTACACCACCGCCGGCCGCGTCCTGCGGTCCCTGACCCGCAGGGCCCGGCGCACCGACCGCGCCGCCCAGGCGCTCGCCGACCTCGCCGACTCGGGCCCGCTCGCGGAGTTCCAGGCCAGGCTGCTGCGCGGGCGGGCCGGCTCCTTCGGGTCCGTGTACGTCGCCGCCCTCGGCACCGTGCTGATGGCCGCAGCCGCCCTGTACCTCCCCTTCGGGGACCCGAGGCTCATCGCCGTCGCCGTGATCTACGTCATGACCGCGGGCCTCGCCGTCGCCGCCCCGCTGCGGGGCGCACTCGACTGGCTGATCCCGCCGCTGTTCCGGGCGGCCGAGTACGTGACGGTCCTCGCTCTTGCCGCCAAGGCGGACGTCCCCGGCGCGCTTCCGGCGGCATTCGGCCTGATCGCGGCGGTCGCCTACCATCACTACGACACGGTGTACCGCATTCGCGGCGGCACCGGCGCGCCCCCGCACTGGCTGGTGCGGACGATCGGCGGCCACGAGGGACGGGTCCTGCTGACCACGGTCCTCGCCGCCGTCCTCGTGGACCGCGCATCGGACTTCCCCGTCGCGCTCACGGTCCTGGCCGTGTTCGTGGCACTCGTGGTGCTCGTGGAGAGCATCCGCTTCTGGGTCTCCTCCGGGGCACCCGCCGTACATGACGAAGGAGAACCAGCATGATCGGCCTTGTCCTCGCTGCCGGTGCGGGACGCCGCCTGCGCCCCTACACCGACACCCTGCCCAAGGCCCTCGTGCCCGTCGGCCCCGAGGGCGACGAGGAGAGCCTGACGGTCCTCGACCTGACCCTCGGCAACTTCGCCGCGGTCGGTCTCACCGAGGTCGCGATCGTCGTCGGCTACCGCAAGGAGGCCGTCTACGCGCGCCAGGCCGCGCTGGAGGCCACGTACGGGCTGAAGATCACTCTGATCGACAACGACAAGGCCGAGGAGTGGAACAACGCCTACTCCCTGTGGTGCGCGCGTGAGGTGCTGCGGCGCGGTGTGATCCTCGCCAACGGCGACACCGTCCACCCGGTCTCCGTCGAGGAGACCCTCCTCGCCGCCCGCGGCAACGGCCAGAAGATCATCCTCGCCCTCGACACGGTCAAGGACCTGGCCGACGAGGAGATGAAGGTCGTCACCGCCGACGGCGAGGGCGTACGGAAGATCACCAAGCTGATGGACCCCGCCGACGCCACCGGCGAGTACATCGGCGTCACCCTCATCGAGCCCGAGGCGGCCGAGGCCCTGGCCGAGGCGCTGAAGACCACCTTCGAGCGCGACCCGGACCTCTACTACGAGGACGGCTACCAGCAGCTCGTCAACGACGGCTTCGTGGTCGACGTGGCCCCCATCGGCGACGTCAAGTGGGTCGAGATCGACAACCACGACGACCTCGCCAAGGGCCGGACGATCGCATGCCAGTACTGACGAGGCTCATCCCCTCGCCCGTCGTCGTCGACATCAGCCGCGGGGCGATGGACGACCTGGCCGGCCTCCTCGCCGACCAGCGGATCTCCGCCTCCGGCAAGCTCGCCATCGCCATCAGCGGGGGCTCCGGCGTGGCGCTGCGCGCCAAGCTGGAGCCCGTGCTCCCGCACGCCGACTGGTACGCCGTCGTCGACGGCACCATCGACTCCGCGGTCAAGCTGGCCGACGACATAAAGGGCCGCCGCTACGACGCCGTCGTGGGCCTGGGCGGCGGCAAGATCATCGACGTGGCCAAGTACGCCGCGGCGCGGGTCGGGCTGCCCATGGTGGCCGTCGCCACCAACCTCTCGCACGACGGGATCTGCTCGCCGGTGTCCATCCTGGACAACGACAACGGCCGCGGCTCCTACGGCGTCCCCACGCCGATCGCCATGGTGATCGACCTCGACGTCATCAAGGAAGCCCCGGTGCGGTTCATCCGCGCCGGCATCGGCGACGCGATCTCCAACATCTCGGCGATCGCCGACTGGGAGCTCTCGCACCGGACCACCGGCGAGCCCGTCGACGGCCTGGCCGCGGCCATGGCCCGTACCGCGGGCGAGTCCGTGCTGCGCCACCCGGGCGGCTGCGGTGACGACGAGTTCCTCACCGTGCTCTCCGAGGCGCTCGTGCTCTCCGGCATCGCCATGTCGATCAGCGGGGACTCCCGCCCCTCCTCCGGGGCCTGCCACGAGATCAGCCACGCCTTCGACCTGCTCTACCCGGGGCGCTCCGCGCTGCACGGAGAGCAGGTCGGCATCGGAGCGGCCTTCGCGATGCACCTGCGCGGGGCCGCGGACGCCTCCGGCCACTTCGTCGAGGTGCTGCGCCGGCACGGCCTGCCGGTCGCCCCCGAGGAGATCGGCTTCAGCGTCGAGGAGTTCGTCGCGGCCGTCGAGTACGCCCCCCAGACCCGCCCGGGACGCTTCACCGTCCTGGAGCACCTCAACCTGTCCGCCGCCGAGATCAGGGACGCATACGCCGACTATGCCAAGACCATCCGTAGCTGAACTGAGGCCCGTCGTCCACCCCGCGGGCGTGAAGGACCGGGTCAGCGGCGAGCACTGGGGCGGGCGCCTCTACATGCGCGAGATCTCCCTGCGCATCACCCGCGTCCTGGTCACCACCAAGGTCACCCCCAACCAGCTGACCTACCTGATGACCCTCGCCGGCGTCCTCGCCCTGCCGGCGCTGCTGGTGCCGGGCGTCTGGGGCGCCGTCCTCGGCGTGGTCGCGGTCCAGCTGTACCTGCTGCTCGACTGCGTCGACGGCGAGGTCGCCCGCTGGAAGAAGCAGTACTCGCTTTCCGGGGTCTACCTGGACCGGGTCGGCGCCTACCTGTGCGACGCGGCGGTCCTGGTCGGCTTCGGCCTGCGCGCCGCCGACCTGGGGGGCACCGGAGGCGCCGACTGGCTGTGGGCCTTCCTCGGCACGCTCGCCGCGCTCGGCGCCATCCTGATCAAGGCAGAGACGGACCTGGTCGGAGTCGCCCGCCACCAGGCGGGGAAGCCCGTGGTCAAGGACGCGGCGGCCGAGCCGCGCGCCAAGGGCATGGCCCTCGCGCGCCGCGCGGCGGCCGCGCTCAAGTTCCACCGCCTGATCCTCGGCATCGAGGCCTCGCTGCTCATCCTGTTCCTGGCCGTCCTGGACCAGATGCGCGGCGATCTCTACTGGTCGCGCGTCGGCGTCGCCGTCCTCGCGGGCATCGCGATGCTCCAGACCGTGCTGCACCTGGTGTCGATCCTCGCTTCCAGCAGGCTGAAGTGACCGCCCCGATGCGGCTGGGCGCCGTGATCATCACCATGGGCAACCGGCCCGACGAGCTCAAGGCCCTCCTGGACTCGGTGGCCCGCCAGGACGGCGACCCGGTCGAGGTCGTCGTCGTGGGCCAGGGAGTACGGGTGTCCGAGGTGGCGGACCTGCCGCCGGGCGTCCGCTGCGTCGACCTGCCCGAGAACCTCGGCATCCCGGGCGGCCGCAACGTCGGCATCGAGGCCTTCGGGCCCGGCGGCCGCGAGGTGGACGCCCTGCTCTTCCTCGACGACGACGGGCTGCTGGAGCGCACCGACACCGCCGAGCTGTGCCGCCAGGCCTTCGCCGAGGACCCCGAGCTCGGGATCATCAGCTTCCGGATCGCCGACCCGGACACCGGGCGGACGCAGCGCCGCCACGTGCCGCGGCTGCGCGCCTCGGACCCGATGCGGTCCTCACGCGTGACCACCTTCCTGGGCGGTGCCAACGCCGTCCGCACCACGGTGTTCCAGCAGGCCGGAGTCCTGCCGGGGGAGTTCTTCTACGCTCACGAGGAGACCGACCTGGCCTGGCGCGCGCTCGACGCGGGGTGGCTGATCGACTACCGCGCGGACATGGTCCTGCTCCATCCGACCACCGCCCCCTCCCGGCACGCGGTCTACCACCGTATGGTGGCCCGTAACCGGGTGTGGCTCGCCCGCCGCAACCTGCCCGCCCCGCTGGTACCGGTCTACCTGGGCGTCTGGCTGATGCTGACGCTCCTGCGGAAGCCGTCGGGCCCGGCGCTCAAGGCCTGGTTCGGCGGGTTCCGCGAGGGATGGGCCACTCCCTGCGGGCCCCGCCGCCCGATGAGATGGCGTACGGTCTGGCGGTTGACCCGTCTGGGCCGACCTCCCGTCATCTGACCAGCCCGCGTCTGCGAACATGGCGCGAAAACGGGCTTCGAGCCACCAGCCTGCTGCCCACCTGGCCGCATCTTGAAGACGAAAGTTTCAACTTGTGAGTGACACAACCCACGACGGCGCCCTCGCCACGAGCAGGCCGCCGTCCGCAGACGCGGGGCTCAGCGCCGCGGAGCTCGCCAGGAAGTACGGCCTGTCGGTCAGCGGCGCCCGGCCCGGCCTGGGCGAGTACGTGCGGCAGCTCTGGGGCCGGCGCCACTTCATCATGGCCTTCTCCCGGGCCAAGCTGGTCGCGCAGTACAGCCAGGCGAAGCTCGGTCAGGTGTGGCAGGTGGTGACCCCCCTGCTGAACGCGCTCGTCTACTGGCTGATCTTCGGCCTCATCATCGGCGCGGGCCGGGAGATGCCCAAGGACGTCTACATCCCCTTCCTGGTGATGGGCATCTTCGTCTTCACCTTCACGCAGAGTTCGGTGATGGCGGGCGTCCGGGCGATCTCGGGGAACCTCGGGCTGGTGCGCGCGCTGCACTTCCCGCGCGCCTCCCTGCCGGTGTCGTTCTCGCTCCAGCAGCTCCAGCAGCTGCTGTACTCGATGATCGTCGTCTTCGTGGTCGCGGTCTGGTTCGGCAACTACCCGCGGCTGTCCTGGCTGCTGGTGATCCCGACGCTGGCGCTCCAGTTCGTCTTCAACACCGGCCTCGCCATGATCTTCGCGCGGATGGGCTCGAAGACCCCCGACCTGGCGCAGCTGATGCCGTTCGTGATGCGTACCTGGATGTACGCGTCGGGCGTCATGTTCCCGATCGGGATCTACCTCAAGGAGCAGCCGCAGTGGATCAGCGACGCGCTGCTGCTGAACCCCGTCGCGATCTACATGGACCTGATCCGGTTCGCCCTGATCGACGACTACGGCGCGAGCAACCTGCCTCCGCACGTGTGGCTCTTCGCCGTGGGCTGGGCCGCGGTGATCGGCCTCGGCGGCTTCGTGTACTTCTGGAAGTCTGAGGAGCGTTACGGCCGTGGATGACAACACCAGGGGACGCGTCCCCACAGTGATCGCGGACGGCGTTCACATCGTCTACCGCGTCAACGTCGGCAGCAGCGGCAGGGGCGCGGCCACCGCCGCGCTCAGCAAGATAGTCCGCCGGAGGAAGGGCGACGCCCCGGGCGTGCGCCGCGTCCACGCCGTGCGCGGGGTCTCCTTCACCGCCTACCGCGGCGAGGCCATCGGCCTCATCGGCTCCAACGGCTCCGGCAAGTCCACCCTGCTGCGCGCCATCGCCGGCCTGCTGCCCTGCGAGGAGGGCAAGGTCTACACCGACGGCCAGCCCTCGCTGCTCGGCGTGAACGCCGCGCTGATGAACGACCTCACCGGTGAGCGCAACATCGTCCTCGGCGGTCTCGCCATGGGTATGAGCCGTGAGCAGATCAAGGAGCGCTACCAGAGCATCGTCGACTTCTCCGGCATCAACGAGAAGGGGGATTTCGTCTCCCTGCCGATGCGCACGTACTCCTCCGGTATGGCGGCGCGGCTGCGGTTCTCCATCGCGGCGGCCAAGGATCACGACGTCCTGATGATCGACGAGGCCCTCGCCACCGGTGACCGCGCCTTCCAGGTGCGTTCGGAGAATCGGATCAAGGAGCTCCGGGAGAAGGCCGGCACGGTCTTCCTCGTCAGTCACAACAACAAGTCCATCCGGGACACCTGCGACCGGGTGCTGTGGCTGGAGAAGGGCGAGCTCCTGATGGACGGGCCGACGGAGGAAGTCGTCTCGGCCTACGAGAAGGCCACCAACGGCTGATCCCCGGGTCGCGCGGCGTCCTGCGAGGCGCTTGCCCGCTTCACCGAAGGCCCCCGCCGCTCAGCGCGCCGGGGGCCTTGACCATGTGCGCGGATTACGCCGCCCCCGCGTTCCCGTATTGCGCGACGACATTCGCCGGCCCGGCGAATACCCGGGCGGCCTCCACGGGGTTCTACAGCGTAAGCTGGGGCGGTCTTGAATCGCGGCAAGAGGGGACGATTCCCCGCAGGTGAACGGCCCTGGGACGGCCCCGGGAAAACTCCGGCGGCGTGTCCGAAATAGGATGTAATGGGTCGGCAGTGTAGAACGGGAGATGTGACGGCATTGGCTACGGGAATTCTCCGGCCCCCAGGGACGGCAGCCGTCCCCGCCCCGGGCGGCCGACGGTGAACCCGGGACACGGCATCCGACCCCCGTCTAACCCGGTCCACGTGAGCGCCACCCTCGACAAGGCGGCGGCGGAGAACTTTCCCGTCGCCCCCGCCTTCCTGCCCCGGGCCTGGCGCGACGGGCTGATGGCCGTCTACGGATACGCCCGCCTCGTCGACGACATCGGCGACGGCGACCTCGCCCCCGGCGGACGCGACGCCGTGCTCCTCGGCCTGGACCCCGCGGCGGTGGACGACCCGCCCGCCATGCTGGACGCCTTCGAGGCCGACCTGCTGCGCGTGTTCGGATCCGCCGACGGGCCCCCGCGCCACCCCCTGCTGCTCGCGCTGCAACCCGTGGTGCGCTCCCACGGCCTGACCCCCGAGCCCTTCCTCGCGCTCATCGAGGCCAACCGCCAGGACCAGCGGGTCACCCGCTACGAGACCTACGCGGACCTCGCCGCGTACTGCGAGCTGTCCGCCCAACCGGTCGGCCGCCTCGTGCTGTCCCTCACCGGCACCAGCACCCCCGAACGGATCCGCCTCTCCGACTCCGTCTGCACCGCCCTCCAGATCGTCGAGCACGTCCAGGACGTCGCCGAGGACCTGGGCCGGAACCGGATCTACCTGCCGGCCGAGGACATGCGGCGCTTCCACGTGTCCGAGGCCGACCTGGCGGCACCGTCCGCCGGCGCCTCCGTGCGCGCCCTGATCGCCTTCGAATCCGAACGCGCACGCGCGTTGCTGAATGAAGGCGTACCGCTCGTGGGTAGCGTGCACGGCAGGCTCCGACTGCTGCTCGCGGGCTTCGTGGGAGGGGGGCGTGCCGCCCTGCGAGCCGTCACCGCCGCAGGCTTCGACGTACTCCCCGGCCCGCCCAAACCGACCAAGAGCGGCCTGCTCCGCGAGGTTGCCGCCGTCCTGCGCACAGCGCCGAGAAAGGGGTGAGCCCGACCGTGGAGGGCCCCACACACGCTTCCGCACCGACCGCGGTCTCCGCACAGGTCTCGGCGGCCTACAGCTACTGCGAGGCCGTCACCGGTTCACAGGCGCGCAATTTCGCGTACGGGATCCGGCTGCTGCCCACCGACAAGCGCCATGCGATGTCCGCGCTCTATGCCTTCTCCCGGCGGGTCGACGACATCGGCGACGGCACGCTGCCCGTCGAGGCGAAGTTCGCGCGCCTGGAGGAGACCCGTGCCGTCCTCGGGCGGATCCGGGCCGGTGAGGTCGACGAAGACGACACCGATCCGGTCGCCGTTGCGCTGGCGCACGCCGCCCGCCGCTTCCCGATCCCGCTCGGCGGCCTCGACGAGCTCATCGACGGCGTGCTGATGGACGTCCGCGGCGAGACCTACGAGACCTGGGACGACCTCAAGATCTACTGCCGCTGCGTGGCCGGCGCCATCGGACGGCTCTCCCTCGGCGTCTTCGGCACCGTGGGCGCAGCGGGCCCGGACACCCCCGGCGCCGCGCGCGCCGCCGAGTACGCCGACACGCTCGGCCTCGCCCTGCAACTCACCAACATCCTGCGCGATGTTCGCGAGGACGCCGGCAACGGACGCACCTACCTGCCCGCCGAGGACCTCGCCAAGTTCGGCTGCTCGGAGGGCTTCCGGGCCGACCGGCTGTCCGCGGGCGCGGACTTCGCCGGGCTGGTCCACCACGAAGTCCGGCGTGCCCGCTCCCTGTTCGCCGAGGGCTACCGGCTGCTGCCGATGCTCGACCGGCGCAGCGGCGCCTGCGTGGCCGCCATGGCCGGTATCTACCGGCGCCTCCTCGACCGCATCGAGCGGGAGCCGGAGGCGGTCCTGCGCGGCCGGGTCTCGCTGCCGCCGCACGAGAAGGCGTACGTGGCCGTGCGCGGCCTGTCCGGCCTCGACGCGCGCACCGTCTCCCGCCAGGCCGTCCGGAGGCGGACGTGACCCGGAAGAAGGCACTCCCGCCTCTCACGGCCGCCGCCCCGGGGACGTTCCGGAGCATCCGCCCGGCGCGCGCCGGCGGCGCCCGGCGTACGGGCACGGCGTGCCGTCCCGGCCGCGCGCCGGGCGGAGCAACCGGGCCGACGGCGGGTGCGTCCCTGCCTGCGGACCGCGGCCTGCCCGTCCGCCCGGAGGGCGGCCGCACCACGGGGGAGGACGCATGACCGGTACCGACCAGCACGCCGTCGTCGTCGGCGGCGGCCTCGCCGGGGTCACCGCCGCCCTCGAACTCGCCGACGCCGGACTCCGCGTCACCCTGCTCGAAGGCCGCCCCCGGCTCGGCGGGCTCGCCTTCTCCTTCAAGCGCGGCGACCTCGACGTCGACAACGGCCAGCACGTCTACCTGCGCTGCTGCACCGCCTACCGGTGGTTCCTCGACCGCGTCGAGGGCTCCGCGCTCGCCCCGCTCCAGGACCGGCTCGACGTACCCGTCCTCGACGTCGCCCACCCCGGCGGGCCGCGCCTGGGACGGCTGCGCCGCGGCGGCCTGCCCGTGCCCCTGCACCTCGCCGGGGCGCTGGCCCGCTACCCGCACCTGTCCCTCGCGGAGCGCGCCAGTGTCGGCCGCGCCGCCCTCGCCCTGCGCCGCCTCGACCCGGCCGACCCGGCGCTGGACGGCCTGGACTTCGCCACCTGGCTCGGCCGCCACGGGCAGTCCGCCCGCACCATCGAGGCCCTCTGGGACCTCGTCGGCATCGCGACCCTCAACGCCACCGCCGAGCACTCCTCCCTGGGCCTGGCCGCCATGGTCTTCAAGACCGGACTGCTCTCCGAGAAGGGCGCGGCCGACATCGGCTGGGCCCGCGTACCGCTCGGCGACCTCCACGACACCCTCGCCCGCAAACAGCTCGACGCCGCCGGGGTCCGCACCGAACTGCGCACCCGCGTCACGGCCGTGACCCGTACGCCGGACGGGGCCTGGCGGGTCGACACCGAGCAGGAGTCCCTGGCGGCGGGCACCGTCGTCCTCGCCGTACCGCAGCGCGAGGCGCACGGACTGCTGCCCGCCGGCGCCCTCGACGACCCCGGCAGGCTCCTCGACATCGGCACCGCACCGATCCTGAACGTCCACGTCGTCTACGACCGCAAGGTGCTCCGGCAGCCCTTCTTCGCCGCCCTCGGCTCCCCGGTGCAGTGGGTCTTCGACCGCACCGACTCCTCCGGACTGACCGACGGCGGCCAGTACCTGGCGCTGTCGCAGTCCGCCGCCCAGGACGACATCGACGAGCCCGTCTCGGTGCTGCGCGCCAAGTACCTTCCCGAGTTGGAACGACTGCTCCCCGCCGCGCGCGGCGCCAAGGTACGGGACTTCTTCGTCACCCGGGAGCGGACGGCCACCTTCGCGCCAACCCCGGGCGTCGGCCGGCTGCGCCCCGGGACCCGGACCGACACGCCGGGGCTCTACCTGGCCGGTGCGTGGACTGCCACGGGTTGGCCCGCGACCATGGAGGGCGCCGTGCGGAGCGGACTGAGCGCGGCGCAGGCCGCACTCGCCGGGCTCGGCCGCCACCGCGAACACCCTCTGCAGGAGGCGGCATGACGACCACCACCACGACGACCGGCACCAGCGCCGTCACCAGCACCACGAGCACAGCACGTACAGGAACAAGAGGAGAGCCAGTGAACCCGGGGAATCCGGCTGTCGAGAACACGGATGCCAGTGTGGGCGCAGCCGGAAGGGGCGTGGAGAAGGCCGACACCGTCGCCCTCCTGGAACGCGGCCGGACGATGTCGACGCCCGCGCTCCGCGCGGCCGTGGACCGGCTCGCCGCGCCCATGGACACCGTCGCCGCCTACCACTTCGGCTGGATCGACGCCCAGGGCCACCCGGCCGACGGCGACGGCGGCAAGGCCGTCCGTCCCGCCCTCGCCCTGCTCTCCGCCGAGGCCGCCGGCGCCGCCCCCGAGATCGGCATCCCCGGCGCCGTCGCCGTCGAGCTCGTGCACAACTTCTCGCTGCTCCACGACGACCTGATGGACGGCGACGAGCAGCGCCGCCACCGCGACACCGTCTGGAAGGTGCACGGACCGGCCCAGGCGATCCTGGTCGGCGACGCCCTCTTCGCCCTCGCCAACGAGGTCCTGCTGGAACTCGGCACCGTCGAGGCCGGCCGCGCCACCCGCCGCCTGACCACCGCCAGCCGCAAGCTCATCGACGGCCAGGCCCAGGACATCTCCTACGAGCACCGCGAGCGCGTCAGCGTCGAGGAGTGCCTGGAGATGGAGGGCAACAAGACGGGCGCCCTGCTCGCCTGCGCGGTCTCCATCGGCGCCGTGCTCGGCGGAGCCGACGACCGAACGGCCGACAAGCTGGAGGAGTACGGCTACCACCTCGGCCTCGCCTTCCAGGCCGTCGACGACCTGCTCGGCATCTGGGGCGACCCGGAGTCCACCGGCAAGCAGACCTGGAGCGACCTGCGCCAGCGCAAGAAGTCCCTCCCGGTGGTCGCCGCCCTCGCCGCCGGCGGCCCGGCCTCCGAGCAACTCGCCGAGCTGCTCGCCGCCGACGCCAAGAGCAGCGACTTCGAGAACTTCTCGGAGGAGGAGTTCGCGGCCCGCGCGAGACTCATCGAGGAGGCCGGCGGCCGCCGGTGGACCGCGGACGAGGCACGCCGCCAGCACGCCGTGGCGATCCGCGCCCTGGACGACATCGACATGCCCCAGCGGGTCCGTGAACAGCTCGTGGACCTCGCCGACTTCGTCGTCGTACGCAAGAGGTGACCGCCACCCGGCAGCGGATATGAATCGCGAGTCGCCGGTCGGCGCCGCCATCTGAACGAGGCGCGCACCGGCCGACGGCAGACCCCAGCACAGCACAGGACACTGTTCTAAGGGGAAGCCATGACAGCGACGACCGACGGCAGCGCAGAGAGCGCCGGCGCCGGCAGCGAATCCACCCAGGGCGCCCCGCCGCCCGACCCGGCCGCCGCGGCCGGCCCGCCGGCGGGCGCCGCGCCCCCCGGGCCGGTGGCGGTCACGGAGCGGGTCACCGCCCCGCCCGACCCGGGCCGGCG